>CAZSVD010000213.1:0-9170 GCA_964610145.1 uncultured bacterium
GGATAAATCTACTTTGGATACGGAAGGTAATGATGAGGAGTATATGGGGTTGCGTGTAGTAGATGCTTTTGAAGTTCAAAAAAATGGCAAGCCTTTAGATGCGGAGACGTTGAAGCTATTTCTCGAAGATCTTAAATTTATTTTCTCATCGCGGGATTACGACGCCGCTTTTCAAAATTTACCTAGTCGGCATAGCGATATGAACAAAAAAATTCATGAAGAGCTTTATGATTTTTTTCGGAGTTGGAAGGAGGAGCGGAAGCATCAAGTATTGAATACCCAAGAGACGGAATTTTATTTTCTGAATGCGCGAAGGCTGTATGGGGGAAGATACAAATCATTTGGCAGTTTTTTAACGGCGTTTTATCAAATTGCTGCCCCTTGGATTGATCTGTTGGGCTATCAAGATCGCTTTGATTATTTTCGCCGCCAAGTGAATGAGCTTGAGCTCGGGCTGCGTGATGTTAATCCTTACCTCAGTGTGCCTGTCAAGCCCGCCAGTCTGCCTCCAATCACAAAAGATTCGGGGGAAATCGTTAAAAAAGAAGCTGCTTTGTCGGATTGGGCAGACCTAAGTCGGGATTTAAATCAGTTTATCGGAGCTCTTTTAGATTATACAGCTTTGGATTTTTCCGAAAACTATAGTAGTCGTCCAATCGCTCGATCAGAATTCCGCATGCTGGAGCTCAAATCGAGTTCTGTGGATGGATCGCCTATCAAGGTTAATCGACTTGTTTTTTTTAAAGAAAGCGGCAAGAAAATGACGCCCTCTGATTTTGTCGAAATGCTTAAGCAGTATCTTCTGGAAAAAAAATCCCACCAGAACAGATCAAATAAATTTGAAATTGGCGATAGCTTTTCGATGGGATTGCGTGATTTGTTGGAACAGCCTGCGTATGAAGATTCCGAGCAAAAGCATCTTGCCGCACAAGCCTTTTTTGATCTTTTGAGCATAGATGCTGCCGCGGATGACGCGGTTTGGGCACTTTTTAACTCAGGATTTTTAGGGTGGCTTTTCCCTGATTGGAAAAAAATTGAACATCATTACGATGGCAGACTCTCTCCGCATCAGTATTTTACCGCAAGACACTTAGTGCAGGTTTTTATGAACACCGAGCGATTGGCCTTCGCGGATCCTGCTGTTGTCTCGGAACGAGCTGAGGATGAAGAGAGTGCATATGAAAAAGAAATACTCGATGAATATCAAAAAGCTTATCGGGTTGTTGCTGAATCGGGAGGAGAAACTTTGGCAGCATTTCGCCTGGGTGTTTTATTGCATGATATTGGCAAGGCTCAATATCAGCCTACGGCGTATGCGCCTTCGCATATGGTTTTAGGCGCCCGAATGATTCCCAGCCTCTTCGAGCCGCTGGGCGTGACAAGTTACGATATACAGTCCTGGGAAGCTTTGTTTCATCAATATGCTAACGCTTCGCTTAATGATGTGATGGCGGGCAGGAAATTCTTTGAGCAGCTTTTGTTGGATTTTTCAAAATTACCCAAAATGGATAGGCTGCATCTCAATATGTTGTTTTTGGTTTCAATCAGTGATTATCTGGGCGTGTTTAAAATTCAAAGTCATGATGGATCTATTCGAAATTTGCTCAAGGGAATGTCGAATTACGGATTGCCCCTAGAGCGTGTGGATATGGTTGCCTTCGGCAATACGTTGACTCGCGAAAGCCGAATTTTTAAACTTATTGAAATTCGTAGGCAGCTCGAAAGTTTTTTTACTTTGACTGATCTCGAGCAGCGCGAGACCCAAAAGAAATGGAAAAATAAGGTTGAGTCTGAGGGGGATGAGTTTAAAAATAAGCTTCGGGGGATGGGGCTTCATTCTGAAATATTAGAAGCTTTTCCGGCTTGGTATTTGATGAGGCTTCATTTTGACTCTTCCCAGAATCGGAATGAATCAAATCTGAGAGAACTCGATTATTTTTACCAAAAATTGAGTGCGTCCGAATTAAATTTATTTGGAATGAAAATTGAAAATCAGTTTGTGATTCAAAGTGTAATGATGATTTATAACGTATTAAACCGCTTCTTCGCTATGATCAGTTTGGCGTTGGGGGTTGAATTAACTTGGTTGGTTCAGCGGCTTTATTTGAATTGGTCGAACCCCATTTTATTTGAAACCGATCTTTATTCGATTCATGACAATCGATATATGAATGTTTGGGTTGGTTTCCCCGAAGACAGTCCGGGGCTTTTATCCGCAATGACGGCTGTTTTCGCGGCGCATGGGTTGAGCGTTCAGCAGGCTTTTGTCAAAACGATACACGGAAGAGTTTTTAACCACTTTTTATTGAGTTATATTGGTCAGCAAGCCGGAGATCTGACTCGTTCTGAATCAATGCAGGACATGATGAGCGATGCTTTGCAAAAGGACTTGAAACAATTACTTGTAGGAAATCCATCTTTGCGTGATGAAAGAATTATTCAGTATTACCAGGAGTGGGGAATGCATCGGTTCGGAGTTTCGGCTGAGGAGGGAAAAATCCCAAATATTCAAATTGAAATTTTCCCTTTAGAAAATGCAACTCCATTTGTTTATACGGTTGAAGTTCTCAGCGACCATGATCAGCCTTGGTTTTTACACCGTCTGGCAAAAATGATCTCAAGTATTCATGGCAATGTATTGTCGGAGACACAAATCTTGAACGATGATTATGGTGCGATTCATAATCGAATGATCGTAGCTTTTAACCAGAGTTTATCGCCTGAGCAAAGCCGGCAAATTAGTCAACTGATGCTTCAGGGGTTGACGCCCGGAATTACTCTAAGTGACTTTGCTCAGGTTAATTTGAAGATTGCTAATGTGGTAAAAAATAATCGTTCGGAAGCGCGGGAGGTATATTTTTCGGAATCAAATGAATCATTCGCGGATTGGCTGCAACAATTATCAGTAAAAACTCTTGATCCCGAAGACAAGATTCTTCTGGAAAAAATCGGAGATCCCAATTTTGGAATGCAGGAGCATTTTGAAGATGAACAGGTTGTTGGTTCTCCGGAAACCATAGAAAGATTGATAAAAATCCATAGTTTTGCCCGTCAAAGCCGAATTCAGGAAAGAAAAGTTTATAGAGATGTGCGGGGCGAACTCAAAGCGCAATTTGCGAATAACAGCTACTCTCAGCTTGATCCGGTTGATGCTGCCCGTCTTCTTGATCTTATTAAGCTTCAGCACATTCATCATTTAACAACGGTTCCATATACCTTTTTTGGTTTGGATCCTGCCCAAACTTATTTTCGGGAAACACAGGATGCCGAAACGGGGAAGAAAATATTTCATGTTATTTTCGCGACGGCGCTACCTCAAACGGGTAAGACAGAGTTCACCGAGTTTTATTTTGTGAATGGTCAATATTATGCGTATGGAAACGCAAGCGCGCAGGGAGGGATTAAGAATCTCGATGAAATGGAACTGCTATTTCGTTCCATTGGCGGCGACAAGCCCGCTGACCACGTACCCGGACTTGCGCAACGCTTATATCGATTACGTCTTTCTTTATTCGGCAGTTTTTTGAGTCCGGGAGGAATATTTAAAGTTCCGTCCACGCAATACTCCGAAGATATGGTCCGGGCACTTTCTTTTTACAAGGGATTAGGCTTCTTACCGGCAAAGGAGAGTAACGTTGCTGTTTTCAAAAAATACTTTATCAGTCCGGACGAGGCCGCTGCATCTGCGCTTAAAGCGGCGAATATTTCCGATGAGCTTGCAGTTTTAATTCATGATCAGTTGGTATTGCGACCGAATGCTCTTTCTCCTATTTCAGGAAATCGATCTGAAGCAAAAATTTCTATTCCTCAACAGATTGCGCCGTTGACTGTCAAACAGCTTGATGCGATGACTGTGCAATTATCTTCTGTCTTGCCGCGTGAAGTAACCCAATTGGCATATGGCCCCAAAGAAAAAGGTTTTACGGCGGTAACACCGACCCATTTTTGGCGCATGATTGCTCAGCATATTCCAAGAAATGCATCCGGTGAAACGAAGTTTGTGGATTTAGGGAGCGGAAACGGGCTGTTTGCGATTGGGTTACTTATGTTGAGAGCAGATCTCAATATTACCGGAATTGAATTTGATCACGAGCTAAGTAGTCTTGCATCTTATTTTCTGAAAAGTGCGACAGGTCATAATATCGGCGGACCTGTCTACATCGAAAAAAATCGCGGTAGTTTTGTGGAAGGCGATTGGCATGCCCCCCAATTTGAGAGTGTTCTATCGAATACGGACGTGGTTTACCATTACGATAATGGAGCGGGAACAAAAGATCCTCAAGGGTTGGTTCGACTTCTCAGAGAAAAATTAAAACCGGGAGCGGTTGCGATGATTTTTGGCCAACGGTTGCCGGAAGGTGAAAGTCCTTTGGTTCAAGGATTGCTTGGTTTAAACACAGAGTTTGACTCCGAAAGACTTCCTCTTTTAAGCGTGCTTAATACGGATCGCGGAGATGCGATTTGGTTTTTTAAAAAACGTTCGGAATCTCGCGTTTCCGAAGAAGTTGTGGCAACAGGGGAGAATCCTAAAGTGGGACGTTGGGAAATTCTTAAGATCAACTCGGTTGATGTTGAACGTGCGCGAGAGATTTCCCAGGCGATAGAAGCGGTTAATCGCAAAGCATTTGGAGACGTCCAGGGAAATAGCCGAATGAGAGAGAACGAAAGATGGCTTGGAAACTTTGCTGATGAGGTTTATGGATTTCTTCCGGGTGTTGGCGCCCATCCTGCGAACTTATTTCTTGTTTACCGCAATGAAAAAGGCGAAATCATGGGCTATGATTTCGGAGAAACCGAAAAACAACCCCATTTTCCGCAAAATAAGGATGAAATCAGACTGGATCGAATGGCCGCAATTCAATCAGAATTGGGGATAGGCACATCCATTTTACGGCAGTTTTTGATTGAAGCTAAAAAATCTGGCTATACTCAATTTATAGTTGATTCCACAACGAAATCCCGAAAATTTTACGCGAAATTTTTCGGCAAACTTAAAGAGCTCGGAAATGGTTGGGAGTTAATCTCAGATTTGGAAGATGATGAAATATCGTTTCCCTTGCCGAATAATGAAGATGCCTGGAGTTTTAAAGCCCTGCGTTCAGAAACGCGGCGTGAAATATTTGACGGCGGAACAGACGAGTTGACAGTCTCGGCACAGGAAGCTTTGCGGCTTTTGTTGCCGGACCGCGTTTTAATGAATGTTCCGCACGTGTCTCACGATGTGACTTTTGGCCGAAGTGAGACTTCTCAGGAGCAGCCTTTAGCAAATAGCTGGAAACCATTTATTTATAGCGGTTTTTATAATGATGGGCAGTACATGCTGAAAGTTTTTGATTCGTCACAGAAGGTTAATATTTTGCTTTATGAGCAGGCCAACCAAAAAGATCTTTTGCTGGGGGTGGGCACTCTCCCCAAATTTGATGTTCCGGATGGTAATGATCATCGCTATGACGGTCTCAAAAGCGGTTTTGGCCGAGGGGCTATGTGGTGGATTGAAAATGCACTCGTTCCATTTGCGCGGCAATTAAAATTTGAGCGTATTTTGTTTCAACCGGTTGTGAATGGACCTGATACTTCAATTCTTAAAAGATTTGGTTTTGAGCCACTCAATGATGGAACTGACCGCTACGTGCTTAAAATAAGCGGTAACGAAAACCCCGAAGAAGGAGAACTTCGCTCTGAAACGCGCAGCAATCGTGGTTTTTCAGAGGCAGTTCTTTTGGCCGATCAAATTGTTCGGCATGCGGACTCTCAAACAGCTTATGCGAATGAAAAATCTAAATTAGAGAGTTATCAAAAACTTTTCAGTTTGCTTTCGCAGGATACTCAAGTTTTGGGCAATCAGATGAAAAGATTTAGCAAAGGAGCGTTGTTTGAACGTTGGCAGCAAATCAACAATGCATTGCGAGGGCAATCGACGATGCCATCAGGTGTGACTGATGATGAGGTTCTTGAGGCGGCAAGGCTTGCAAACGTTATTTACGGAATGGTTTCTTTTGAGGGACAGGCCCGGGAGCATTCTAATAGTCAGCATTTGTTCAATGATTTGGCTCATAAAGTTTACCTTGCTGTTAACGAAATCAACAAAAGTTTATTGCCCGAAGAATTGAAGGGATTTGCGCGCGCACTTTACACGAAGGGTGCTATTTCAGGAAAAAATATTACAAATGGGAAATTGGTTTTTAAAGATGCCGAGGATGCTGCGTTAAAATATTTAGTACATATACGAGTTTTGTCAGCTGTAGATGCAGGGATTGTTCGGGGGTTAGAAGGGCTTTTGGCGCAAAGAGGACAACGAATGTCGCTGACCAGTATGAAACAGTTTTATGGGGAACTTGTGGGTTTAAGTCCTCTTTCTCCAGATCAGCGGAACGCTTTTGTTAATCAATTGCTTGAAATTCATTATGAGGTTGAACGGCAATATCTGAACGAACCGACGCATGCTCAGGAAACATTATGGCCGCAACTGGTTTCTGCCGCGCGCGGTGAGTTTAAGATTGAAGGATTAACCGCAAATCAAAATTTGGTAAAAGCACGGGTGATGACGCGTGGCCTTGCCACGGCCTACGAGGTTGTTCGTGGTTGGCTCAAGGAAAAGGGGGTTCAGACTGAACATGTTGGTTATGATTACGGAGGAGCCGATATTATTGCTCCGTTGCTTTTATTTGACGCCCATGTGATTCATATTCGAGACATTCTTCCTTTGAACCCACCGAATGCCGGCAAGTCTTATCAGCCGGAGTCGATCAAAGATCTTTTTCTCGCGGGATTAGCGAATGACGGATATATCAACACGGAATTAATGGCAGCTGTTGGCAGCAATATTGCCGCGATTAATTGGCAGTTAGAAGCTTTGGGTGCTACCGACATAGAAGCACCGGTGAAGGGGAATCCCGATGCCGGAGAAAATCCTAACTTTGACTATATTCACTTTCAATGGTCCGCGGACGGAAACCCCGCTCATCAAATTAAAAGAACCCTTGTTTATCAGCAGACGGAGATTAATGCGGCATCTGTGGTAGCAGATCGAAAAGAGTATGATCGTTTTGATGCCTATTTAAGAAAAGCGGCCTTGGTATCGAATGTTCCTATTCGTTCAATTCCGCTTAAAGCAAATGTGATTGCGACACTTAAGGATGAAGGTGAGATTCCCGGATATACAAGAATCGCATTTAGTCAGATGAAAGGCTTTCCAAGTGGAGATCCTCTTGTTCATCGTGAGCAAAGAAATTACGCCGATTTCAGAGAGGGCTGGATTTATATGAAAGTAGCGCAGCCCGCGCCTGCCGCTGAAACAAAAGTTGAACCTTGGAAAGTGGGTGATCGTGTGCGGCATATTGTTTCAAATCGTGAGTATGAAATTGATGCTGTGCATTCTGATAAAGTCCATTTTAAAGGGGATTCGGTCAATTCATTTACAGCGTTGTCTCTGCTTACCCGTTCTTTTGAAAGGATGCGTTCGGAAGCACGCACGGACACTGTATCCGACGAGGTGTCAGAACATGCGCGGGACTTGTTGAAAACTTTTTTGAGAGAGGCCATGGGGTTAGATGAGGCGAATAGAGAGACCCAATCACGCGTCATTGTTGCTGATATTCAATCGGTGGGTTTTGAAACCTATGCGCAAGCGATTGAGGGCTTAAGAGAAGAGATGCTGATGGGGCTTGCGAAGCAGCAAAGCGAACAAATGGAAAAATTGATTGATTTTGTAGCTAAGGTGATTCGCAAGAAAGGACGCGAAAACGCCAAGATTGGTGTTGATGATCCGACTTCGGTTATTGAACTACAGTCTGCTTTAAGACAATTTTCTGCGGGAATGGATTTGCATTTGGTTCTCGCTCCTTCTATGCGTGATGTCAAAATCTTAGCGGATGGTGTTTTGATCGAAAGATCAGGTTCTTTCGCAAAGCGGCGCGGCGATGAGAACGTTCTGCCCACTTTGACGGGACAGGGCGGGGAGCAGGCCGCGCGTCTCAATCCTAAAATTTTGGATATGGTATCAGACGGATCTATTCAAACTTTGGATGCATTACAAAGTCATCGCGCGGAGATTCTCATGCGGCTTATGGTTGCGGTTCTTTTATCCGGAAAAATTAAGAATCGGGCATTTCTTCAAAATGCAAAAAACAGGAATGCTCTTTTTTCCGAACTAGGAGAATTCAGTCATATTATTCGTGCCCTTGAATTTGGACAGGATGGAACGGTGAAGGTGAAAATGGGCGTGCTTTTTGAAATTGCTCAGGCTTTCGAAACTTCGCGTCAGGTTAGCGCTTCAGCCTAACTCAGTCCAATCAGACAAAGTTTTCGTCTTGCCTTTGGGCAAAGGCTTTTTAATCGACTTCGGCAGGACTTGGGATCAGGGCGCAGCCCACGCGGCTTCCGGCATTACCCGTTGGCTGTCCAAAATCATCTGCTTTTTCATGCACAATAATTGCGCGACCCGCAATTCCATAAGGGCCGTGATCTAACGTCAAGTGTGGAACAGTAACTTCCAAAACTCCAAGTCCCGTTGAGTCGACGGTGATATTTCCCAAATCGCCGGGATGCGCATGCTTGAAGCCGTCTTTGACCACGTTTCCATGATTCACTTTATCGGGATTAAAGTGACTTCCGGCTGCATTACCGGCATCACCGCAATCACCTTTTTCATGAACATGGACGCCATGCATACCGGGTTTCGCGCTGGTGACAACAATTCGAATTTTAACGCCGTCCGCCATCGGCCAAAAAGAAGCTTTGCCGGTCATGGGTGAATCGGGAACGGTGGATTGAACCCAGCTAAAAAGAGGAGCATCCACGGGAAGCGGAGTTTCCTTTTTATGATGCGCGCAGCCGAAAAGAAAAAGAACTGTCAAAAAAGAAAAGGAAAATATAAAAGCCAATTTTTTCATGGAATCCTCCGGATTAAAATGCCGCAAACATTCTACTCCGAAATGGATGGAAGAGGAAACAGCGTTAACTTTTTTTTGCGGAGCTTTTTTCTTTGCGGGCTACCCAAATTTCTTTGAGAATGGGAAGAATTGAAAGAAAGATGACAATCAGAATTACATAGTGGATTTTCTTTTCAATGCCCGGAATGCTGCGCGCAAGCAGAAAACCCGTAAGGGTCATGCTGCAAACCCACAAAATACCGCCGACGATATTATAAGTCAGAAATTTGGCATAATTCA
>CAZSVD010000214.1:0-1798 GCA_964610145.1 uncultured bacterium
GCCCTTTGGGTATATGGCTTTTTATCCGGGCCCCGGGATTGGCGGGCACTGTATCGGAGTTGATCCTCTTTATTTGTCCTGGAAGGCCCGTTATCACGGTACGGAGCTTAAGTTTATTGAATTAGCGGGAGCGATGAATAAGGCGATGCCGGAGTTTGTTGTGCAACAGTGCGGTTACGCGCTGAGCCGTTATCTGAAGAAAGCGATTCATGGTTCAAAGATTCTTGTTTTGGGCGCGGCTTACAAAAAAAATATCGAAGATGTGCGTGAATCTCCGGCGTTGGAGATCATGGAACAATTAACCAAGTTAGGTGCGCAGGTTACTTACAGTGATCCGCATGTGCCATCGCTAGATCTTGACGGAAAAATCCACCGATCGGTTCGCTGTGACGCTCAGCGCCTTAAACTCTCTGATTTGGTCGTGATTACCACGGATCACGAAGCTTTTGATTACAATCTTATTGTAAAACAAAGTAAGCTTGTCTTTGATACGCGCAATGTGCTTAAGAACTTTAACTCTTCAAATATTGTGAGATTGTAATGCCTCAAAAACCTGTTTGTGTTGTAACGGGCGGCGCGGGATTTATCGGCTCGAATCTGGTGGATGGTTTAAGATCAAAGGGCTTTCGGGTTCGTGTTTTTGATAACCTTTCAACCGGATTTGAGAAAAATCTTTCCCATCATAAAACAGGTGTTGATCTTATCCGCGGAGATATTCGCAAATTAGGATCCCTAACAAAAGCCTTTAAAGGTGCCAATTATGTTTTTCATATGGCCGCGATTCGCGCGGTGTTGCGTTCGGTAGATAATCCGACCGAAACTCACGAGGTGAACGGGACCGGCACGCTGAATGTGCTTTTAGCTGCCCGTGAAACAAAAATCAAACGGGTGATTTATACATCTTCGTCCGCAGTCTATGGAGATGTGAAAAACTATCCCACAAGGGAAACGGATTTGCCCATGCCCGAGTCTCCTTACGGTGCCTGCAAACTTTTGGGAGAACATTATTGCCGTTTTTTTACGGACACTTATGGTCTCAGCACGGTTTCTTTGCGTTATTTTAATGTCTTTGGGCCAAGACAAAATCCGGAATCAAAATATTCTGCGGTCATTCCTATTTTTATTGAATGTCTGCTTAAAGGCGAAAGTCCGGAAGTTCACTGGGACGGAAAACAATCTCGTGATTTTAACTATGTCGATAATATTGTGCATGCCAATATTCTTTCAATGAAAACTCCCGGTGCACACGGCGGTGTTTTCAATGTCGCTACCAATGAAGAGCTTTCCATTTTGGATATTTACCATGCAATTCAAAAGATTTTGGGAACAAAAAAAATCAAGCCCGTTTTTAAACCTAAGCGCAAAGGGGACGTTCGCCGAACTTACGCGGACATTTCCCGTCTGAAAAAAATCATGAATTTTAAAGTGCAGACACGCTTCCATGACGGTTTAAGAAATACTGTCGATTGGTTTGTAAACGAAAGAAAAGGCCGCTAATTATGTCGCGTAAACGGATTTTAATCACGGGTGGAAGCGGATTTTTAGGGTCGCATCTTTGCGATCTTTTCCTTTCCCGCGATTTTGAAGTTGTTGCCATTGATAATTTTCTGACCGGATCGATGACCAATGTGGCTCACTTAAAAAGCAATAAGTCATTTAAGCTGGTTGAGCATGATATTGTCGAGCCGCTTTACTATCCCGATTCCGTTGATTATGTTTTGCATTTCGCGTCTCCGGCATCTCCGATAGATTATTTAAAAATTCCGATCAAAACACTTAAAATCGGATCTTACGGAAC
>CAZSVD010000215.1:0-1778 GCA_964610145.1 uncultured bacterium
GACCCGTGCTTTTCGGGCAGCGATTGTTGCCGCTATTCAAAAAGTCATTGCCGGCGGCTTAGGAGATATCAAAGGTGTGACCAATGCGCTTCAGGGCACGGCCAAAGATCTGACCGGACAAGTTGCCGGATTGGCGGGAGAAAACACGGAGAAACTTGCCGATGATGCCCAAAAACTTGTGAAAGGTTTGACCGGAACTACGTCTCAGTCGCTTGAAGGCGGAGTCAAAAAACTTTCCGGATTTTTGAGTAAGGTTAAAGCGGAATAAATTTGTGACAAAAGCCAAAACCGCCGCAAAGCCCGTGAAGAAGGCGGGCTACGTTACGATTGTTGGGCGACCAAATGTCGGAAAATCCACGCTTCTCAATTACTTGGTGGGGCAAAAGCTTGCCGGTACCTCCGCGAAGCCGCAAACCACGCGTGATGTGATTCGCGGAATTTTAAGCGAGCCTCGCGGACAAATCGTTTTTATTGATACTCCCGGTGTGCATCGTCCGCATGATTTGCTCGGCGAAAAAATGGTTAAGGGCGCCGAAGGTTCTTTGCGCGGCGCGGATATTATTTTTTTTATGGTTTTGCCGCGTCCGCCGGGAGAAGAAGAATTGCGTATTATTTCCTGGATCAAAAATCAGAAGTCTCCGGCCTTTTTAGTTATGAATCAGGTGGATCGTTTTCCCGCGGGTGATGTTTTTCCCATGATTGAAGAATATCAAAAGCTGCATGATTTCAAAGAATATTTTCCGGTCAGCGCAAAGCTCGGTTCGCAGGTTTCACTTTTGCTTGATGCGGCATTTGAAAGCTTACCTGAGGGCGAGCCTTTCTTTCCGGTGACGCAGCTATCCGATCATACCGAGCGCTTTCACGTGCAGGAAATGATTCGTGAAAAGGTTTTTCGCCGGTTAGGGCAGGAAGTTCCTTATTCTATTGCGATTCGCATAGATTCATTTAAAGATATTCCCGGAAAAAAAGTCGAGATTGAAGCGGCGATTGTGATCGAGCGCGAGTCTCAGAAAAAGATTGTGATCGGTTCCGGCGGAGAAAAAATCAAGCAAATCGGTATGGATGCCCGTGCGGATATCGAAAAATTTCTGAATCGTAAAGTTGTTTTGAAGTTATGGGTGCGTGTGCGTGAAAACTGGAAGGATAATCCCAATTTACTTAAAGAGTACGGTTACTAATAAAATTATGAAAAATAGAAATTTGAAAAATATTGAAATTAAATCGGTTATTTTTGACTTGGGAAATGTTTTAGCTTTGCATGACGCGCGTATCGCGGCCAGACGCTACGCCAAGCTCACGGGGCTTTCGTTTCAGGAGGTTTGGGATTTGTTTTTGACTTCAAAGACAGAGAAAGCTTATACGCGCGGTGAAATCACAAGTTACCAGTTTTTCCGTTATGCGAAGAATTTGGCGAAGCCCGGTTCTAAAATGAGTTATGCGCAGTTTCGTGATATTTGGAATGAAATCTTTGTTGAAAATAAAGGGATGGAGAAGGTTCTAAAGGATTTAAAAAAGCATTATCCGCTTTATCTGATTTCGAATACGAATGCCATGCATTATAAATATTTAGTCAAAAAATATTGGCATTTGCTGAAACATTTTCGTCGGCGTTTTCCTTCGCATGAAGTTGGCGCGCGCAAGCCTGATCCTGAAATCTACAAGCGTGTTTTAAAGGCCGTGCGTTTAAAACCGGAACACACGGTTTTCGTGGATGATCACCCCGGATTCATTGAAGGCGCAAGATCGGTTGGTATGAACGCCATTTTGTTTAAAAAGCC
>CAZSVD010000216.1:0-4789 GCA_964610145.1 uncultured bacterium
GATCACTTGCAAGCGCTACTTTTTGAATTCTCATTTTGCTTCCAATTTAGAAATTATTTCAGGCCACCGTTTAACAAGCTCGCTTTGGATAACCTGTAAAGTTTCTTCATACGTCCGAATACTCATTCCGATCGGATCCGGTATATTAAACGTAATCAACTTCGGCTTGGCTTCTGCGTATTCCGCCAATAAAGCTTCCGCGTGAGAAGGATTCATCGCTAAAATTACCGCCGCCTCTTTAACAAACTCTGGCTTCAGCTTGCGACTGCGATGCGTACTGATATCAATCTCTCTATTCCGCATCACAAAAACCGACTCGGAACTTGCGGGAATTCCGTCACGCGTCGCCGTGCCGCACGAAGAAACCTCAACGCGCGTATTCAACCCCTTTTTCTTTAGCTCTAACCGAATTAATGCTTCCGCGATCGGCGAACGGCACGTGTTTCCCGTGCAAACCACCAGAATTTTTTTAAGCGCGGTCGTTTCGGTCATTTTTGCTCAGGCCAGGGTTTTTTGCATCTTGCTGTTTTTTTCTTTTACTTTTTCCGCCATCGTCTTTTTATATTCAACGAGCTTTTGAGCAAGCAAAGCATCCGCTGTCGCCAAAATTTGCACCGCTAAAATTCCGGCATTACGCGCCCCTGATTTTCCGCCCGCGCCGGTCGCAACAGGAATCCCCGCGGGCCTCTGCACCGTCGAAAGCAACGCGTCAAAACCTCCGAGCGAAGTTGCATTCAGCGGAACACCGATCACGGGCAATGTCGTATGCGCCGCGCAAACTCCCGCTAAATGCGCCGCGCTTCCGGCACCCGCAATAATCACTTTTTTTCCGTCACTTACCGCCCGCGAAACAAATTCTCCGACTTCATGCGGCGTGCGGTGTGCAGACATGACATTCATATCGCTCGCGACGCCAAATTCTTTCATGGCATCATAAGCTTCTTTCATCACTTCCCAATCCGAATCGCTCCCCATTAAAATCGATACTAAAATTTTTGCCACGCTAAGCTCCTTTTAAACCGGTTGCGAGACATTGTCGTCCGATATCCCTTCGAAAATAAACATCTTTAAACTGAATATCTGAAACAGCCTGATAAGCTCGGTCAAAAACATCACGCATATTTTCACCCCAAGCTGTCACCGCCAAAACACGGCCGCCTGCGGTCACCACCTGCTTAGCATCATTTAAAGCCGTACCGGCATGAAACACACAAACATCTTTGCGCTGCGCCGCGGTCGAAAGTCCCTGAATCGGATTTCCTTTCGCATAGCTTCCCGGATACCCGCCCGCGACCATCACCACAGTCATACAGGGGCGCGAATCCCATTCTAAACTCTTTGTGCTCAAACGCCCCTCACTAATTTGCTGAAAAACAGGCACAATATCCGACTTCAGCCTCGGTAAAATCACTTCCGTTTCAGGATCTCCAAAACGGGCGTTATACTCGAGCACATACGGCCCTTTGGCGGTCATCATGATTCCGGCAAAAACAACTCCGCGAAAAGGCTTACCTTCCTTCTCCATACCTTTAACCAATGGCTCGATCGCGATTTTAACCATCTCCTGAATTTCCGCGTCCGAAAACTGGGGATTCGGAGAAAAAGCACCCATCCCGCCTGTGTTCGGCCCCTGATCATTATCGTAAGCCCGTTTATGGTCGCGCGCACTGACAAGCGGCAAAATCGTTTTTCCGTCAGTCAGCGCAAAAACAGAAATCTCTTCGCCTTCCAGCTTTTCTTCGATCACAATTTTATTTCCGGCATCCCCGAATATTTTTTGTTCCATGATTTGCGTGACGGCCATCACAGCTTGTTCGGCCGTATCACAAATCATCACGCCTTTCCCGGCGGCAAGACCATCCGCTTTAATCACAACGGGCATTTCGGTCTCAATCACATAATGTTTCGCTTCCTTGGCATTCGAAAAAATTTCATATTCCGCCGTAGGAATGCCGTATTTGGTCATGATTTGCTTTGAGAAAACCTTGCTGCCTTCGAGCATCACCGCTTCCTTGGACGGCCCAAAAACTTTCAAACCTTTTTCCTGAAATAAATTTTGAATACCAAGCACAAGCGGAATTTCCGGACCTACCACCGTCAAATCAATTTTTTCTTTCAAAGCGAATTCAAGCAACCCTTTCACATTATCCGCTTGAATCGCCACACATTCCGCGATATCTGAAATACCGGCATTGCCCGGTGCTGCAAAAATTTTTGTTACAAGCGGGCTTTGCTTGATTTTCCAAACTAACGCATGCTCACGCGCGCCCCCTCCAATCACTAAAACTTTCATGAAATATGCACCTGCTGTTTACCCGGAACAATTCGCCCGATTTGCCACGAAGCCAGACCCAATGACTTTAAAATCTTTTGGGCTGTTACGGCGTGATTTGGGCGAAGAACAAGCGTCATGCCAATCCCCATATTAAACGTGCGAAACATTTCGTGGTCGCTGATACTGCCGGTCGCTTGCATTTTTTTGAAAACCGCCGGCAACTCCCAACTTGCGGAATCGATCTCAGCCGAAAGTCCGTGAGGTAAAATGCGCGGTAAATTATCAATCAAGCCGCCTCCGGTAATATTCGCGATCCCGAGCAACGAAACCGACTGCATTAAACGCAGAACCGGTTTCACATAAATCCGCGTCGGTGTTAAAAGTGCTTTTCCAACTTTTCCGGAAAGTTCTTTTTTTGAAAATAATTTGCGCACTAACGAGAACCCATTTGAATGCACACCCGATGACGCAATGCCCAATACGGTATCGCCTTTCTTAATGTGCCTTCCGTCAATAATGCGGCTTTTCGAAACAAGCCCAACTGAAAAACCGGCTACGTCATATTGCGAATGCTCCCCCGAAGTCTGATAAAAGCCCGGCATAATCGCCGTTTCTCCGCCCACAAGCGCGCAACCGGCCTGACGGCAGCCCTCCACCACACCTTTCAAAACCTGGCGTGTCGTGGCGGGGTTAAATTTTCCGGTGGCGAAATAATCAAGAAAGACAACCGGCGCGGCTCCCACCGCGAGAATGTCATTCACACACATTGCCACCAAATCGATTCCGATCGTGTCATGCTTCTTTTGCAGCGAGGCCAGTTCCAGTTTGGTTCCAACGCCGTCCGTGGAAGTAACCATCACCGGATCTTTAATACCGCGAGATCCCAAATCAAACATCGCCGCAAAACCCGTGGCACTGCCCATAACGCCCGAAATTTTTGTCGACTTAATCCAATTGCGAATTTCCCCGTTATATTTCGGATCACCTTTTAAATGCGGAACACCCGCAGCTTCATAAGTTAAGGGTTTCTTTGATTGCTTTGTCATAATGATTACCTTTTCCCGATTGGGCAGAGCCCAGAGCGGGATAAAAACAGGCTTATGCGAATAAACTCACTTTTTTTTCTAACTTCAATTTATCAATTCCGTCTGAAATTTTTGTCGGATATTTCCCGTCAAAACAAGCGGAACAAAAATCCTGCGGATTTTTACCGGTCGCTCTTAACATCCCATCCAGCGATAAATACCCGATACTGTCCACATCCAAATATTTTTTAATTTCATTAATTTCCATATTGGATGCGATCAATTCCGTCTTCGAAGGAAAATCAATCCCGTAATAACAGGGCCACAGATGCGGCGGACAGCTGATGCGCATATGCACCTCTTTGGCGCCCGCGGCGCGCAACAATTTCACGCGGGACTTCGCGGTATTCCCGCGCACAATGGAATCATCCACCACGACCACACGTTTTCCCTTAACAACTTGCTTAATCGGATTCAGTTTAATTTTCACCTTGAGTGTACGCTGTCCCTGCTCCGGATTTATAAACGTACGTCCAATATAGTGATTACGGGTAAAGCCATGTCCTAACGGAATCCCCGACTCTTTGGAATACCCCATCGCGGCAAAATTGCCCGAATCCGGAACCGGAATCACAAGATCCGCCGCAACATTCGTTTCTTTGGCAAGCTGACGTCCGAGCTCTTCACGCACAAGTGCGACGTTATTTCCAAAAATATTAGAATCAGGACGAGCGAAATATACGAATTCAAAGACACATTGCGCGGGTTTGCGCGCATTTTTCCCGTGCGGAAAAAAACTTTTCACGCCATGCTCATCGATAATCACCACTTCACCGGGCTCAATTTCACGGATCAGTTCCGCTTCAACCAAATCAAACGCGCAGGTCTCAGACGCAATCACGTAACAGCCGCCAATTTTTCCAAGACAAAGCGGACGAAAACCGTTCGGATCACGCACACCGATCAATTGATTCTGGTTCAACATCACAAGAGAATAAGCCCCTTCGACTTTTTTAACGGTTTCGGTCAAAGCGTCTTCAATTGTTTTATGCGCCGGATTCGCCATCAAATGTACAAAAATTTCAGAATCCATCGTACTTCCAAAAATCGACCCTGAAGCTTCCAAGTCCGCGCGTAATTTTTGCGCATTCACTAAATTACCGTTATGCCCCACGGCGATTTGACCGCGCACATAATTCACCATATAGGGCTGAGTGTTTAAAAGGTTGGAGGAGCCCGTCGTTGAGTAACGCACATGCCCAATAGCATGAGAGCCCGGAAGTTTCGCAAAGCTTTCTTCATTAAAAACTTCACCGACAAGGCCGCGATTTTTAACGAGATGCAGCTCACGGCCATCCGAAGTGCAAATTCCGGCGGCTTCTTCCCCACGATGCTGAAGGGCAAAAAGACCCAAATGGGTTAAACGCGCGGCATCAGGGTGATTATAGATTCCAAACACACCACAATAGTGTTTCGGCCGATGACGCTT
>CAZSVD010000217.1:0-4584 GCA_964610145.1 uncultured bacterium
GATCATTAACATTAAATACAAACGGAATTAATCTATGTTGAACCCTAAACAAGTGTCTTTTACTCTCGGCGGACGCGAGATCATTATCGAAACAGGCAAAATCGCGCGCCAAGCGAGCGGTGCTGTAACAGTTAAATGCGGTGGCAGTGTTGTGCTTGCCGCGGTGGTCGGCGCGCCGGAATCCGAAACTCCGCGTGATTTTTTTCCGCTCACGGTTGATTTTAGAGAGCGTTCTTACGCTGCCGGCCGTTTTCCGGGCGGATATTTTAAGCGTGAAGGTAAAGCTTCCGAACACGAAATTCTTGTTTCGCGTTTAATCGACCGTCCGATTCGCTCACTTTTCCCGAAGAATTACCGTAGTGAAGTCAGCGTTTCTTTGATTGTGCTTTCTTCCGATCCGGAAGTTTCAACGGATATTTTGGCTATGATCGGTGCTTCGGCTGCGATTCATATCTCCGATATTCCTTACGCTGAACCGATGGGCGCTGTTCGAGTTGGTTTAATCGACGGTGAGCTTGTGATCAACCCGAGTCTCGCGGATCTTGAAACAAGCGATTTGGATCTCGTGATCGCGGGAACGAAAGATAAAATCGGAATGCTCGAAGCGGGCGCGAATGAAGTTTCCGAAGAAAAAATGTTCGAAGCGATTATGTTCGGACATAAAGCTATTCAGCAAGTGGTCGCCGCTCAGAACGCTCTTTTTGAAAAGATCAAGCCCGTGAAGCGTGTTGTGAAGGGTGTTCAAATCAACGAAGAGTATGTCACCAAGATTACGAACGCTCTCGGAGATGAATTTAAAAAAGTTTTCGGCTGCAAAACCAAAGAAGAGCAGGATAAGGTTCTTGGCGAAGTCAAAGAAAAAGCATTGGCTCTTTTTGATGTTGAAAGCGAAGACTTTAACAAAGCGGATTTCATCGAAGCTTTCGCGAAAGTGGAAAAGAAAAAAGTTCGTGAAGGATACATCAAAGATAATAAGCGCGTGGATGGCCGCGGCTTTCATGATATCCGTCAAATTACCTGCGAAACCGGAGTGCTTCCGCGCACGCATGGTTCTTCGCTTTTTACGCGCGGTCAGACGCAAAGTTTGGGTGTGACAACACTCGGAACGGGCGATGACGAGCAAACGATTGACTCCTTGCATGGCAAGGCTTCGAAGAGCTTTATTTTGCATTACAACTTTCCTTCGTTCAGCGTGAATGAATCCAAGCCGGATCGCGGTCCGGGCCGCCGTGAAATCGGTCATGGCGCCTTGGCGGAACGTTCTCTCGCTCCGGTAATTCCGGGGCCCGAAGAGTTTCCGTACACGATTCGCGTTGTTTCCGACATCATGGAATCGAATGGTTCCAGTTCGATGGCAAGTGTTTGCGCAGGCACGCTTTCATTGATGGATGCGGGTGTTCCGATCAAAGCTCCGGTTTCCGGTATTGCGATGGGACTCGTTACGGAAGGCGAAGAGTTCCGGATTTTAACCGACATCGCCGGCATCGAAGATCATTTGGGCGATATGGATTTCAAAGCGGCCGGAACCGTGAATGGTTTGACCGCGCTTCAGATGGATCTTAAGTTGGCCGGTATCAACGAAAAGATTTTAAAAGCGGCTTTTGACGATTCGAAAAAAGCACGTTTTACGATCATGAAACTTTTGACGGATTGCATCGCGCAGCCGAAGCAGGATGTTTCTGAATTCGCGCCGCGGATTACAACCATTCAGGTTGATCCTTCGAAGATCGGTGAAATCATCGGGCCGGGCGGAAAAAATATCCGCAAGCTTGTGGAAGAAACCGGCGCTAAGATCGATATTTCCGATGACGGCAGCGTGAATATCTCCGCGGTAAATAAGACCAGCGTGGATGCCGCAATCGCGAAGATTCAGGCAATTACGGAAGAGCCTGAGCACGGAAAAACTTATGAAGCGGAAGTGAAGAAGCTGACAAGCTTTGGCGCTTTTTGCGAAATTATTCCCGGCAAAGACGGCTTGTTGCACGTTTCCGAAATGGCCGACGGGTTTGTAAAGAGCCCCGGCGACTATCTCAAGGTAGGCGATAAGGTTACCGTTCAGGTTGTCGGAATTGATGACCGCGGTAAGGTTTCTTTGAGCGTGAAAGCGATTAATCCCGCGGGACTTCCGCTTTTGCCCGAGAACGAACGTGTGGTGATCGAAGCCGAGCCTCCGCGTGAGCGCGGCGGACGCGGAGGTTTCCGCGGCGGAAGACGCTGATTTATTTTTAGCTCTGTGCCTCCGGCACAACCGCTGATAAAATACCTGCTTTGCTGAAAAGTAAAGCAGGTATTTTTCTTTACGGCGGCATTTAAAATAAACGAGATCATTTATGAGCCAATCTGTTCAAATTTCAGTTAAAACACTTCCTCACTTTGAAGGTTTAGAACTTCCCAAATATCAAACCGAAGGTTCCGCAGGTCTCGATCTTTCCGCGGCTTGTCGTGAAGATATTGTGATCGGTTGCGGTGAGCGCAAACTTGTTCCAACCGGTATTTGTATTGCTTTGCCGCTTGATTATGAAGCCCAAATTCGTCCACGCAGCGGACTCGCCTTAAAAAACGGAATTACGCTGCCTAACTCTCCGGGAACGATTGATTCTGATTATCGCGGAGAAATTCAGGTCATTTTGCTTAATTTAGGGCAAGAGCCTTTTACGGTAAAACGCGGAACCCGTATCGCGCAAATGGTGATTGCTCCGGTAGTAAAGGCTTCCCTTCAAATTGTCGATAATCTCGACAATACCGTGCGCGCGAGCGGCGGTTTTGGCCATACCGGCCATTGACGTTATTTTTTGGTTCTGCGCCTTTGGCGTAACCACAAGAGTATTTCTAGAAATGTAAATTGGCTCACGCGGTTGAGCAAAACTCAGAGCAAAAATAAAAAGCATGAAAAAAGAAAGAATAAATGAGATTTGGGGTGTTTTGTTTTTGTTGTTGGGGCTTTTCGCTCTTTGCAGTTTGATCGGTTACAACCGTCTTGATATTCCTTTTTATACTTCGCATCCGAATAATCCCGTTGAAAATTACACCGGAATCATCGGCGCCTATTTTTCTTTCGCCTTATATTTAAGTTTCGGTTGGAGCGCTTTTGTTATTCCGGTTTTATTTTTAATTTGGGCATGGAGTTTTCTTAAGCAGCGCGTTCCGGACAAGCGTTTTTTTAAATTTATTGGTTTGTTCGCCGCCATTGCCGCGAGCGCGACGCTTTTCTCGGTTTTAGCCTCGGAAGAAAACCGCATTATCGCGGGTGGATGCCTGGGGCATGTTACCGCGACGTACTTGCTCAAATATTTTGGTTTTGCCGGCAGCTTGATCGTTTCGTTTTGTACTTTAATGCTGGCGCTTATTTTAGCGACGGATTATTTACTTTTTCCTTTTGTGGAAGCGGCGATGCAGCTGATGGCGCAGGTGATTATGGCGGCGTGGCCGTATCTTTCACGCGCAGCCGCTGCTTCCGCGGGGCTTTTTTCTTTTGCAAAAAAATCAGCCAATACGGGAGATAAGCCCGCCAAGAAAGAAAAAAATCTTGAAGCGGAAGTAAAAGCGGAAAAAGAGAAAAAAGAAAAATCGAAAAAAGAACCCGCCGCGAAGCCCGCATTTGATGAAAAGATTGCAAATCAGCCGATCAAGGTGAAAGCTTATCAGCCGGGCGCGCAGGCGGCGGATGATCTCAAAAAAGAAGTTTTAGCCGAAGCGGCGGGCGCGGCTGCGGTTAAATCTCCGGCTCCGAAATTAACGCCAAAGCCCAAACTGGACACACCTAAGGCTTCTTCTGAAGATGAAAGCGACGCTTCTTTTAAAGGAGTGATTGGCTCGGTTGGTCAAAAAAATTATGAGCTTCCTCCTAAAGATCTTTTAATGCGGCCTGTCGCAGCCAAGGCTTCCAACGATAATTTGGAGCTCAATTCAAAAATTATCGAACAAACTTTGTCTGAATTCGGCATTGAAGTTAAAGTCACAGAGGTAGAGCAGGGGCCCGTGATTACGCGCTATGAGCTTTTGCCGGCTCCCGGCGTCAAGCTTAATGCAATCGCGAATCTTTCGGATAATTTGGCGCTTGCGCTCAAAGCCAGCAGCGTGCGCATGATTATTCCTATCCCCGGAAAATCAGCGGTGGGTATTGAAATTCCGAATTCCGTGACCAACATGGTTTACTTACGTGAACTTGTGGAAACTTCTGAGTTTTCTTCCGGAAAAAATCCTTTGCCGCTCATTTTAGGCAAAGACACGAGCGGGAAACCGCTTATTTCGGATTTGGCGGGAATGCCGCATATGCTTATCGCGGGAACCACAGGCAGCGGAAAAACAGTTTGCGTGAACGCGATTATCAGCGGGCTACTTTATTCGCGCACGCCGAATGAACTTAAATTTGTGATGGTTGATCCCAAAATGGTGGAAATGGCGGTTTATAACAAGATTCCGCATATGCTGACTCCTGTGGTGACCGATGTCAAAAAGGCGGCGCATGCGATTAATTGGGTTGTTCAGGAAATGGAAAAACGCTACCGGCTTTTGGCCAGCGTGGGGGTTCGTAATATTTCGTCGTTTAACGCGCGTCCGGTCAGCGAAGCGGATCAGTTGCAG
>CAZSVD010000218.1:0-8743 GCA_964610145.1 uncultured bacterium
TGTGATATTGATTTGAAATTACGTGCGGATCAATTAAAAACAGAGCAGCTTGCGCAGATTTTTTTGAAAATTACGAACCGTGCGAATGTGATAAAATAAAGCCATGAAAACCGCCTCAGTTTTAGATGAGCTTTACGCTCCGATTCTTGCTCCGCTGAAAAATGTCCCCGGACAGATTTCAAAAATATTGGAGTCCTCAAACCCGCTGATTCATGAAATTGCCGCACACTTTTTCCAGGTTCACGGAAAAATGCTTCGCCCCGCGATGACCTTTCTGGGTGCGTCTGTCGCGCGGCCGGAAATGCTTGCGGCAAACTCTGAAAAACTGTTGAATCTTGCGGCGTCATTTGAGATTTTTCATGCGGCGACTTTGATTCATGACGACATCATTGATAAAGCGGATGTGCGCCGCGGTTTGACGGCGGTGAATGCCAAATGGGGTTCTTCAATCGCGGTTCTTGCCGGCGATTATTTTCATGATAGAGCATTGGTGACTATTTTTGAGAATGGTAACAGCGATGTGATGCGCCTTTTCTTAAAAACCGCGGGAATTGTTTGTGACGGAGAAATTCATGAGCTGCGGCGCGTGCGGTTTTATGACTTAACCGAAGCGGAATATTTTGAAATTATCTATAAAAAGACAGCGTCTCTTTTGGCCTGTGTATTGGAAGCGGGTGCTCGCACGGCCGGAGCAACCGAGGACGAAGCCCGCGCGCTTGCGGAATTTGGAAAACATTTCGGAAATGCCTTTCAAATCATCGATGATTGTCTCGATTTTACCGCGAATCAGGAAGAATTCGGAAAAACTCTAGGAACCGATTTGGCAGCGGGAGTTTTAACATTGCCTTTGATTCGGCTTTTCAGCGTCAGACAAGATCTCCGTGAGAAAATTATCGGTTTAATCGAACAAAGCGCTTCACGCGAACATCTTAATCAGCTCGTCGGACTCATTACCGAAAATGGTGCTCTCGAGTATACTTTTCAACGCGCGCGTGAATCTTCTCAGCGGGCGTTGTCGTCTCTGACACGTTTTCCGAATTCTCCAGCCAGACAAAGCCTTGAAAAATTAGCCGGATATATCCTTGAACGAACCCGTTAAAGGAGAGAAACCATGTTGAGTATTATTTCCACTCCGATTGGAAATTTAGGCGATATCACGGTTCGCGCGCTTGAGGCTCTGAAAAAATGCGATATCGTTGCCTGTGAAGATACACGCCATACTTTGACTTTGTTGCGGCATTATCAGATTGAAAAGCCCGTCATCAGCCATCATGATCATTCGTCTCCGGAAAGCCGCCGCCGGCTTGCGGCCATGCTGCGCGAAGGGAAACATGTGGCTTTGGTTTCCGATGGGGGAACGCCGCTTGTGAATGATCCGGGCTTTGAAATGATGCGTTTCGCGCGTGAGTTCCAGGTTCCTGTGGAAGTATTACCCGGGCCCTGTGCGGTCACGAATGCTTTGGTGTTAAGCGGTCTCGCGGTGGATGCCTTCGCTTTTTTTGGATTTTTACCGCAAAAATCTTCTCAAAGGAAAAAAATATTTACGGAACTGATCGACCGCGAAGAAACGTTGATTTTTTTTGAGTCTCCCTTCCGTATTGAAAAGTCCGTGACGGAAGCGTTGGAGGTTTTGGGAGACCGTGAAGCGGTGCTGGCGCGCGAAATGACCAAGAAATTCGAAGAAACCCTGCGCGGAACTTTGTCCTGGATTAAAGATGCGCTGATCAAGCGTCCGCGTAAAGGCGAGATGGTGCTGATAATAGCCGGCGCGAACCGTAAAAAAGTTTTTAGCGGATTGCCGGTGGTTGAAGATACGGAGATTCTTGGGTCCCGTTTGCCCGATGAAGGTCTTCCTGACGAGGATGAAGAATAAATGAGCTTAAAAAAAATCGTGCTGCTTGTTTCCGGCAGCGGTACTAATATGGAAAATCTCATCAAGCGCATGAAGTCAGGCGAAATTCCCGCTGAGCCTGTTCTTGTGATTTCGAACCGTCCGGAAGTAAAAGCTCTGGATCGTGCGGCGTTATTGCGTGTGCCTGCGTGTGTGATTGATCATCAGCAGTTTAGTTCACGCGAAGAGTTCGATCTTGAGTTGGCGCGAGTCATTGATTCAACGGGCGCGGATTATATTTGTTTGGCGGGATTTATGCGGATTTTAACGCCCGCCTTTGTGAGTCGTTACCCTAAAAAACTGATCAACATTCACCCGTCTTATTTGCCGCAATTTCCGGGAGCTCACGCGATTCGCGACGCTTATATCGCGAGGGCGAGAGAAACCGGCGTAACCGTGCATTATGTGGATATGGGCATGGATACAGGTCCCGTTATTTTGCAGAGAAAAGTACCTATTTATGCGGGAGAGACGCTGGAGGCCGTGGAGGAACGCGTGCATCATCTTGAATATGATATTTATCCCGAAGCGCTTAAGCTTGTTTTAGAAGGAAAATAAAATGAAGAACAGGATCTGGATTTTATTTTTATTGGCGCCTCTTTTGCAGAGTTGCGCGACGAGTTATGGCCGTCAAAATGATTTGGTGCGCGTCTATTTTAAGACAAATGCGCCGCAGGCGACGGTGCAATGCGGCGGCGAGGCGACGGAACTGCCCGGCAATATTCAGCTGAAACGAAGTTCGAATCATGATTGCTCGGCGCAAGCCCCGGGTTTTCAAACCGTTAATTTTCGGGTTTGGTCAAAAATTTCAGGCGAAGGCTTTCGCTATTCCACCAAGATTAATTGGCAAAAATGGAGTAAGTGGACGCTTGGCATCGGAAATCTTTTTGCCTGGCCGGTTGATTTTGTTTCAGGATCTATGAAAAATCTTGAAAATGATCGCTACGATATCAAAATGTATCCTTCAGCTTCGGTTTCAACCTCGGTTAAGGTGCTGGATAAAACCGTAGATATGACCCGTAAAATAGCGTCAATGCCGGCGGAAGTGGTTGATGAAACCAGTGGAATTGTGATGAATGCTGTTGTTAAAGCCCCCGCGGACGCGCTGGGACTGTCTTCGGAAGCGAAACGCAAGCAAGCGGAACAGACAGCGGAAGGCAAAGAAATCGTTCAGCATTATCAAAACTCCTAAATTTTTTGAAGCGATTCATCATCCTATTTGTAATCATTGCGGGCGTTGCCGCGATCATTGCGATCAAGATAAACGGAAAACAAATGACACCTTCTTTTTCTTTTGAAGCGGCCCGTAAATTATCACCACCCAAAGTCGCTGTAAAAAGCCACATTGTCAAAGCCAATGGGGAATCCTGGCAGGACCCTTATTTTTGGCTGCGCGAAAAAGAAAATCCCGAGGTCATTCATTACCTGAAGGCGGAAAACGCGTACGCGGAGCAGGTTCTTAAGCCCACCGAAGAATTTCAAAAGAAACTTTACGATGAAATGCTGGGACGCATTAAAGAAGATGATCTGAGCGTGCCGGTAAAAAGGAAAGGTTTTTATTATTATTCACGCACGGAAAAGGGAAAATCCTATTCAATCTATTGCCGCAAGGAAAAATCGCTGGATGCACCGGAGCAGATTTTTTTGGATGTAAATCAGCTTGCCGCGGGGTCTGATAATTTTGATTTGGGCGTTTTGAGTGTCAGCCCCAATCAAAAGCTCTTGGCTTACTCCTGGGATAATACAGGTTCTGAAACTTACACATTGCAGGTCAAAAATCTTGAGACGGGCGAATTGCTTTCGGAAAAAATTCCCGCCACCGGAACGAGTTTGGTGTGGGCTAATGACAACCTGACTTTCTTTTACAGCACGTTGGACGCGATGAAACGTCCTTACCGGCTGATGCGGCACAGGTTGGGAACCGATTACAAAAAAGATGTTTTGGTTTACGAAGAGAAAAACGAGCGTTTCTTTTTGGGGGTCGATAAAAGCCGCGATGAAAAATATATTTTTCTTGGGTTACGCAGCAAAAACACATCCGAAGAACTGTTTTTAGACGCGAACCGGCCTGAAGAACCGTTTCGAATGATTGCCGCGCGCGAAGAGGGCGTGGAATATTCCTCGGATCATCATGAGGGTCAATTTTTAATTCTCACGAATTGGCAGGCGGTTAATTTTCGCGTCATGGAAACTTCCGTCGAAAATCCGGCGCGCGCCAATTGGAAAGAATGGTATGCGCATCGCCCTGAAGTCAAGCTGGAAGGGTTGGATGTTTTTAAGAATTATGCCGTGATTTACGAGCGCTCAAACGGCAATACGGATATTCGCGTGATGGATTTAAAAGACCGGGCTGAACACCGGATTGATTTCGGTGAGGCGGTTTATACCTCTGGAGGAGGACAAAATCTTGAATATGACACGGAAGTTTTGCGTATCGGATTCACTTCGCTGCTGACCCCAACAACAGTTTATGATTACAACATGCGCACACGCGCGCGCGAAATTAAAAAGCAGCAGGAAGTTATGGGCGGTTACGACCGCTCGCAATACGTCTCAGAGCGGGTTTTTGCCGTTTCTCATGATGGTGTCAAAATACCGATCTCATTGATTTATAAAAAGGGACTGAAAAAAGACGGTTCTTCCAAAGCCTGGATTTATGGTTATGGCTCTTACGGCATCAGCATGGACCCGGCTTTTTCTTCCAATCGTTTGAGTTTGCTTGACCGCGGATTTGTTTTCGCGATTGCGCATATTCGCGGCGGCGGTGATATGGGGCGACCGTGGTATGACGCGGGAAAGCTGAAAAATAAAATGAACACATTCCTTGATTTTATTGCCTGTGCCGAATTTTTAATCAAAGAAAAATATACTTCCGCCGACAGGCTCGTGACTTCGGGCGGCAGCGCGGGAGGGCTTCTCATGGGCGCGGTCGCGAATTTGCGGCCGGATCTTTTTAAAGCCATGATTTTAGATGTGCCTTTTGTGGATGCTTTAAATACGATGCTTGACGCGTCTTTACCACTGACGGTGACTGAATATGATGAATGGGGAAATCCGGCGGAGCCGGAATTTTTTAGTATGATCCGTAGCTATGCTCCGTATGAAAATATTAAAGCTCAAAATTATCCGAATATGCTCGTAACAGGCGGATTAAATGATCCGCGTGTGCAGTATTGGGAGCCGGCAAAATGGACCGCAAAATTGCGCGCGGCGAAAACCGACAATAATTTGCTTCTGATGGTGATTCATATGGATTCAGGTCACGGCGGCCCATCGGGACGGTATGCGTATTTGAAAGAAATCGCTCGCGACTATGCTTTTATGATAGCAATGACGCAGGGAGCTTAAAGCACGCAGCCCTTCGGATTTTTCGCGTCAAAAGCCCGGAGGCATACCGCGAGTCTGTCGCGTTCCGGTTTGCTGTCCGCGTAAATATTTTCCGGTTTTTCCTGGGCGAGTCTGCGGTTTGCTTCTCGTAAAAAACTCTCCGCTTGAGGAATTTGATTTTTGTCCCAATTGAGTTTTCCCATGTAATAGAAATCCAGCCATTGAATCGGAATGCGGTTGGTAATGTCGGGAAAAATTTTCATGGCTTCGATTAAATGTTCCGCGGCTTTTTTATGGTTTCCGTCGCGGCCATAAGCCGCGCGCAGGCTCACGTGCGCGATCCAATTGTTGGGGACCGCTTCCGTCGCGTGCTGAAAAAGTTTGTAACTGTTTTGCCAATAGCTCAGATAGTTTGAACAAACTGCGAGATAGGCTCCGAGAATAGCTGCGATCAGGAAGCTTCGAATTTTTTTTGCGATCGGAAACTTTTCAAATAAAAATTCTCCTCCCCACACCAGGATGATGCTTAAGCCCAAGGATGGCCAATACAAATAACGGCAGGCAATCCAATGTGCTCCGATTGTGATAATGCCAATAACGGGCAGCAGCGTTAATCCAAAAAGATACCAACCTATGCAAAGCGCGGGCATTTTTTCACGGCGGATAAATAAAATAACGGTGATGGTTAATAAAATAATTCCAATGAGAAGCGATCTCAAAATATGCGCGTTCGGAATAAAAGGGTAAAAAATAGACAGCTTTGCGGGCCAAAAATAAAGTGCGATATAGTCCCAATATGCCTGCGCGATATTTGCAAAGCGGATCAGCGGAGGGTAATCGGCGAAATGATGAATCGCGCCCCCGGAGGCTTGCGCGAGAAGGGTAATGCGGCCAAAAAGCAGAGCAATGCCGAAGATAAACAGTTTTTCTTTGATCAGCATTTTCCACGATTCCGTGCGGCGCAGAGGCCAAAAATCAAATAAAAGCAAAATCAACGGAAGCGTGACATACATGCTTTTACAAAGCAACGAAGCGATAAAGAAAACCGTGGTTAAAATGAGCCCGCGCGTATTTTTTAAATTTGTTTGCGCGGTATAAGCCAGCAATGAAAGCAGCATGAAGAAAGTGCTTAAAACATCTTTTCTCTCTGCGATCCAAGCCACGGATTCGACTTTAACCGGGTGCCAGGCGAAAAGCGCGGCGATTAAAAAAGATTTTCCGGGAGATTTGGTCATGCGCGAAAAAAGAAAAAAAACAAGCCAGGCGTTCACGGCGTGAATCAAAACGCTGGTGAGGTGATGGCCGCCCGGCCACAATCCAAACAACTGAATATCAAGTGCGTGCGAGACCAGAGTCAGCGGATGCCAATTCGCGGAAACAATCGCGCTCAGAAACCATTTTAAAAAAACCGGACTGAAAACACCGGCCTGAACATGCATGTTTTCAAACACGTATTCATTGTCGTCATAGTAGATAAACTGAAAAAAGAAGGCCGGGAGATAAAGCAAAATCGTCCCCAAAACCAAAGTGAGTCCGAAGAGGCGATTTTGGACCTGAGCTGAAAATGTGTGCTTTCGCATAACCTCATTTAACGGCAAAACCCCCGCAAAGATTCAGCTTGGCGTTGGCTCGTTAGACATGTTAAATTTGCGTCTCTTAAAGAGAGAGTAACAGGTCTATTTTACGGAATAATTATGAATTTTGATATTCATCAGGTTGCAAAACTCGCGCGGTTGAAGTTGGCTCCCGAAGAGGGCGCTAAGCTGACCCAAAACTTAAGCGCGATTTTGGATTATGTGAAAAATCTAGAAAAGCTCGATACAAAAAATGTTGAGCCGACAAGTCACGTTTTAAACCTCGAAAACGTTTATCGTCCCGATGAAGTGAAAAAGTCCGCCGCGCGCGATAAAGTCCTGAAGCATGCGCCCTCAAGCGACGGATTCTTTTTTAAAGTTCCAAAAACGGTTTCACGAGCCTGATATGTCCGATCTCCATACATTAACTCTTAAAGAAGCGATTGCGCATGCGCGTCAAAACGGCGCTGCGGGGCTCATTTCCGCTTTAAAAGAACGCGCGAATAAATTGAATTCCAAAACAAATGCTTTTTTGCGCTGGGAAAAAGCGGAAGTAATTTCCGGCGCTGCTGCGGGGCCTTTGGCCGGGGTTCCTGTCGCGGTGAAAGATAATATCTGTGTTGAAGGTCAGGAAGCAACATGCGCGTCAAAAATTTTGAAAGGGCATGTACCGCCTTATGATGCGACTGTGATTCAAAAATTAAAAGCTTCCGGCGCGTCTATTTTCGGCACCTGCAATATGGATGAATTCGCGTTCGGATCATCCTGCGAAACTTCAGCTTATGGTCCCACTAAAAATCCGTGGGATCTTGCGCGCGTTCCGGGCGGGTCATCGGGCGGATCCGCCGCTGCGGTGGCAGCGGATATGGCTTATGCGGCTTTGGGCAGTGACACAGGAGGTTCGATCCGTCAGCCGGCGGCATTATGCGGACTTGTGGGACTTAAGCCGACTTACGGACGTATTTCACGTAATGGTTTGATCGCGTTTGGATCCAGCTTTGATCAAATCGGACCGATTACAAAAACCGTGCAAGATTCCGCAATTTTACTTGGTGTGATGGCGGGGCATGATGCGATGGACTCTACTTCCGCGAATGTTGCCGTTCCCGATTATACAAAAAATTTAAATGCGTCGATTAAGGGGCTGAAAATTGGTTTACCCAAAGAATTTTTCCCCAAAGATTCGGCAGGCGGCATGGATCAGGATGTTGAGAAATCCGTGCGTGCCGCGGTGGAAACTTTAAAAAGTCTTGGCGCGGAAATCAAAGAAATTTCTTTGCCGCATGTTCAATATTCAGTGGAAGTTTATTACATCGTAGCGGTTGCGGAAGCCAGCTCCAATCTCGGTCGCTTTGATGGCGTGCGTTATGGCGCGCGTGCCGCAGCCAAAGATTTGAACGAAGTTTATTTTGCAAGCCGCAGCGAAGGTTTCGGACAGGAAGCCAAGCGTCGCATTCTTCTCGGCACCTTTGTTTTGTCTGCGGGATATTACGAAGCTTACTATTTAAAAGGACAGAAAGTTCGCACGTTAATTCGTCAGGATTTTGATAATGCTTTCAAAGACGTGGACGTGATTTTATCGCCGACTTCTCCGACGCCGGCATTTAAGATCGGCGAAAAATCGAATGATCCGCTGGCAATGTATTTATCCGATATTTACACGATTCCCGCGAATCTCGCGGGGATTCCCGCGCTTTCGGTGCCTTGCGGATTCACGGGCACGGGGCTGCCGATTGGACTGCAATTAATGGGACGCGCGTTTGAAGAAGAAACTATTTTGCGTGTTGCGCATCAATACGAACAAAAAAATCCGTGCTACAAAAAGAAGCCGGTCTTGTGAAACAAGTAAAAAGACACAAATGACAAAATACGAACCCGTAATCGGACTTGAAGTGCATGTTCAGCTTGGAACGAATTCCAAGTTGTTTTGCGCCTGTGCCACCACTTTTGG
>CAZSVD010000219.1:0-11006 GCA_964610145.1 uncultured bacterium
GGCGATCGCTGGAAACAACGATTTGTTTATGAGCGTCGTACAAAGTGTTAAATGTGTGGAAAAACTCTTCCTGGGTTGCTTCTTTGTCGGCGATAAATTGAATATCATCGATCAACAAAAGATCGCAGCTTCTATAGCGGGCGCGAAACTCGGCTGTTTTTCTTGTCTGAATTGATGTTATAAGTTGATTAGTAAATTTTTCACTTGATATGTAAAGAACGTTATAGTTATTGTTTCTTCGCTTAACTTCATGCGCTATAGACTGGAGCAGGTGTGTTTTGCCAAGACCAGATCGGCCATATACAAAAAGAGGGTTAAAGTGCTTTCCGGGAGACTCACTGACAGCTGTTCCCGCCGCATGCGCAAAACGGTTTCCGGGACCGATCACAAAAGAATCAAATGTATAGCTTGGGTTGATGCCGTCCATTTTTGAAAGCGGCGCGGCTGCCAAAGGCTCCTGAGAGGGGGGCTGTTTTTCTAATGTAACTGCTTTGCTTATAACAACATAAGACACCCTAACTTTTCTTCCAATAGCCTCCTGCAAACAGCTTTCGATTAGGTTTTGATAATGATCTTCAAGCCACTTACCATAATAACTATCCGGAACAGAAAGGGTTACCAAATCATCGGAAAGGCTTTGAACAGAGACCGGACCAAACCATGTTTGAAATGATCTTTCGCTCAATTCCCTTTTAAGAAAAGAGCATGTTTTTTCCCACAAAGAAAGTGTTGATTCGCTTTGGGGCTGACTCACGAAAGATATAAACAGGCTAAGAACATCTTGTGGATAACATTACCTATAGTAAAAACAGAATATAAACAACTTATCAACAGGAACTAAAATTAAATCAGAGCGCGCATTGTAACCAATAATTGGGTGATTTGTCCAAAAAAAACAATATTTTTTTAAGGCGGCGTTGATTCCGAGCAACAAAACTCTGGATATTCAGTGCCTTTTTGCTATAATTCCGCGGCACGAACCCCCCATTCTCCCTTTAGGATGAGAAAAAGGGTTCATTTTTGATCTCATATTTTAGGAGGGTCTCGGGGTGAAAAGAACGTACCAGCCAAAAAAGCGGCGCAGAAAAAGAAAGCATGGCTTTCTGAAAAAGAAAATGACAAAAGACGGACGCAACACGCTTTCGCGTCGTCGCAAAAAAGGCCGCAAACGCTTAACAACCGTGTAATGCTTTCAAAAACCGGAGGCGATTTTCGGCTCCGAAAAGACCGGCAAATCCGGTTTGTTTTAGAAAAAGGCTTTTTGTTTCGCGGGCAGCACATCCTTTTGCGCGCACTTTCATCAAAGAAAATCCATCCGCCATTAGAAGGGAGCGGTCCATTTCTCGCAGTGGTGATTAGCCGCAAAAAAGAAAAAAAAGCGGTTCATCGCAACAAGATGAAGAGAAGGCTGCGAGAGATTTTCAGAAAGAGGCGCGATCAAATTCCCGGCGGAATGGCTTTCGTTGCGGTGGCGCGAGAGGTTAACCGGGATGCGACTTACGAGGCGATCGAAAAAGATTTTATAAGTTTGATATCCAAAAGCAGAGAGATCCAGTGAACGAAAACCAAGGAAACGAAAAAAATTATTTTATAGCGATCGCGCTTTCCGCGCTTGTGCTGTTTGGCTATTTTGCTTTGGTAAAACCGCAGCCAGCGCAACAACCGCAAGCAGCGAGCGAAAAAGCCACGGAAGCAAAAACGGAAAATACCGCGGTTGTTGCCAATCCCGGAAATTTTTCTGCCGCTCCGGCTGAAGTCAAAGCGGTGCAGCCCGCGAATGTTTTCAATATGGAAAGCGCGGCGCTTTCCGCGGAATTTTCAGATCGCGGCGCCACAATCACACAGCTTCATTTTAAGGGCGAGCCCACACGCGAGCTTTTAACGCAAACGTCTTTTTTTGAAGGCGATGTGGAGAAGCCGGGAAGTTTTTCAGTCGGTTTTCGCGGGCAAGCGGAACACTTGGCACATTCGGATTTTAAATTAATCAGCAAGTCTCCCACCGAAGCTGTTTACGGATATGAAGAGCCCGGTGCTTTTAGAGTGACAAAAAGTTATCGCCTCTCGCAGGACAGCCCCGCATTTGAGCTTGATTTAACGATCGAAAATCTTTCATCGAGAGAAAGCTCTTATTCTCCCGAAGTTGTCTACGGACTTGATTATCAAGCTATTTCAGGACACGGAAAGCCGGGCGAATATTACGATGCAATGGCTTTTACCAACGGACTTAAATCCGCCGGGGTTAGCAAAATAGAAAAGAAAGGCTTTATGGTTGCTGAGCCCGCGGCTTGGACCGCGCTCGTCAAAAGCTACTTTGCGCTCATTGTTCGTCCCGACCGCAAAATCTTGTCGGCTCGCGCTGAGGCCCGAGACGGAAAACTCACCATGACCAACTTGCTCGACACCGTTTCTGTTGCGGCCGGGAGCAAGGAAACAATTCGAATTAAAATTTATGCCGGACCGCAAAGATATGAAACGCTTAAAAAATTTGAAGATGGTTTTCAGGCGGTTTTGTCGCGCGGATTTTTTGGAATGTTTAAGGTGTGGTTGCTGCTCATTTTAAAATTTTTACATCAATTCACGCATAATTTCGGCTGGGACATTTTGCTTTTAACATTACTGATTAAACTTGTTTTTGCGCCGCTGACACTGATTAGCTCGAAGTCGATGAAAAAAATGCAGCTTCTGACCCCGCGCCAAAAAGCGATTCAGGAAAAATACAAAAACGATCCGCAGCGGGCGCAGCGCGAAATCATGGAACTTTATAAGCGCAACAAAGTGAACCCTGTTTCCGGATGCCTTCCGATGTTAATTCAGTTTCCTGTTTTGATCGCGATGTTCCGTCTTTTACCTGAAGCAATCGAATTACATGGCGCGCCTTTTATTTTTTGGATGAAAGATTTATCAGCACCGGATCACTTTATGGCGTTGTCGTTCACGCTACCCGTGCTTGGCTCATGGCTGAATGTTTTGCCGATTTTTATGGTGCTTTCACAAATCGGCTATCAACGATTAATGCCGCAAACCGCGGCGATGCCGGAGCAAAAAATCATTATGAATGTCATGCCGTTTTTCTTCGGCTTTATTTGCTGGACCTTTCCGTCCGGACTCGTGCTTTACTGGATTTTTCAAAATATTTTTTCAATGATTCAACAGCTGTTTATTAATCAAATCCAAACAGAGCTTCACCCCGAAGATCGCGAATAAGGCCGCGATCAAGCCGCAGGGGCGCGGCGCTGAGACCCTTGATATGAATCTATCCCGAGAATATGCCGCGATCGTTGTCGGCGCCGGACACGCCGGCATCGAAGCTTCTTTAAGTATTGCGCGCGCAGGCCTCCCTGTTTGTGTTCTCACCATGGATCTCGAGTCTATCGGGCGCATGTCTTGCAACCCCGCGATTGGTGGACTTGCCAAAGGCCACATGGTTCGCGAGCTTGACGCGCTTGGCGGAGAAATGGGGCTTGCCACGGACGCTACAGGAATTCAGTTTCGCATGCTCAACCGTTCCAAAGGTCCCGCGGTATGGGCGCCGCGCGCGCAAGCGGACAAAAAGCTTTATTCCGAATATATGCAGCGCGTTTTAAAAAGCACACCGAATCTTTATTTAAAGCAAGGCATGGGCGTTGAGCTGGTTGTCGAAAATGGTGTTTGTTGCGGCATTATCACCAAGGACGGCGAAACGATTCGGAGCAAAAACGTTATTATCACGACAGGCACTTTTTTACAGGGGCTTATTCATATCGGTGAAATTCATTATGAAGGCGGACGACGCGACGAACCGCCGGCCGTTGGGCTTTCAGATTCCATGCGCAAACATGGTATCGAGTTGGTGCGTTTTAAAACAGGCACGCCGCCGCGACTATTGCGGCAAAGTATTTGTTGGGAAAAAATGGAAGAGCAAAAAGGCGATGATCCTCCGCGCCCTTTTTCTTTTCGTTCAAAAAAAGTTTCATTGCCGCAAATCTCTTGCTATCTCACACATACCAACGCGGCGACACATGATTTTATTCGCACCAATTTAAATCGTTCGCCGCTTTACGCGGGGCGCATTGTGGGAACCGGCCCTCGATATTGTCCGTCCATCGAAGATAAGGTTGTGCGTTTTGCGGAGAAAATATCGCATCAAATTTATTTGGAGCCGGAAGGTTTGGATACGGATGAAGTTTACGTTAACGGATTGTCGACTTCCCTGCCCAAAGATGTTCAGGAAAACATGATCCGCTCTATTCACGGATTGGAAAAAGCCCAAATTGTTCGCTATGGATATGCGATTGAATATGATGCGGCGCCTCCCACCCAGCTTTGGCATTCTCTCGAAACTAAAAAAATAAAAAATTTATTTTTGGCCGGACAAATCAACTGCACCTCGGGATATGAAGAAGCCGCCGCACAAGGGCTTATGGCGGGCTTAAATGTGATTTGCAAGCTGCGCGGCGAAGAGCCTTTCGTTTTAGATCGTTCCGAAGCCTATATTGGCGTTTTGATAGATGATTTAGTCACACGCGGAACCAACGAGCCCTATCGCATGTTTACTTCACGCGCGGAACATCGGTTAGTTCTTAGACAAGACAATGCGGATATGCGCCTGATGAAATATGGACGTAAATTTGGCCTCATCAGCGAGGAAGTTTATTTGGAGCATTTAAATAAAACAGAAAGAGTAAAAGCAGAAGTTGCTTCGCTCAAATCAAAAAGACATGCCGGACAGTCTTTGTATCAGCTCATAAAACAGCCGGAAATAAATTGTAAATATATACAAGAAAATAACTTACACTCATTTAATATTTCAGAAGAAGAGATTGAGGTTGTTGAAACTGAGATTAAGTATGAAGGCTATGTCGCCCGCCAAATAAAAGAAATTAATAAATTCAAACAGCAAGAAAAGAGAAAAATTCCAAACGATTTGGATTTTAGTCAAATAAAAGGCCTGAGTCGTGAGGGAGCAGAAAAGCTAAAAAAAATTTCTCCTGAATCAATTGGCCAGGCCCTCAGAATTCCGGGGCTTTCTCAATGTGACGTTTCTCTGCTTTCTATTTACCTTCAAAAGCTCTCTCGTTCTTCCAAATAGACTTATTTCTCCCATCATTGTTTCACGTGAAACAAACGCCGCTTCTGGCTATTCTATTTTTTTGAAAATTCGAAAAATAGCGGTATTTTATCTTTGGCTGGCGCATATAATTTTGCATTAAATGAGTGTATCATATTTTAAATAAATAAGATGTAAAAATACAAAGACATGTTGATTTTATTATTTAAATAGATATGATAGTGCTGTTTCACGTGAAACATTTTATTTGGCCACCACTGAAAAGGCTTGAGCCCGAGGTATTCTATGTCAGCAAAGATCTTTTCCTTTTGTAATCAAAAAGGCGGCGTTGGAAAAACAACCTCTGCTGTAAATATTGCTACTTTGGCGGCGCAGAAAGGTCTGCGTGTACTTTTGGTGGATCTTGACTCTCAGGGAAATGCCACAAGCGGACTTGGTATTGATAAGGCTGGTCTTGAATACACAGCTTATCAACTTCTTGTGGATAATGTAGACGTCCAAAAAATTCCTGTCCAAACAGAAATTCAGAATTTATATGTTATCCCGTCCAACACGGATTTGGCGGCCGCGGACTTAGAGCTTGTTTCTTTTCCGGAGCGTGAATTTGTTTTGAAAAAGCATCTCAGCGCATTGAAAGAATCATTTGATTTTATCATTATTGATTGCCCGCCATCGCTTGGTCTTATAAGTATAAATGCTTTAACAGCAAGCAATTATATAGTTATACCATTGCAATGTGAGTACTATGCTTTAGAGGGACTAGGGCAGCTTTTAAACACCTATCAGTTGGTGCAAAAAAATCTGAATCTTGGATTAGAGGTGGGCGGAGTCATTTTGACAATGGCTGACTTTAGAACCAATTTAACTCAGCAGGTCATCGAAGAGGTTAAGGGTTATTTCAAGGATAAGGTTTTTGAGACTATAATTCCGCGCGCAGTAAAACTTTCAGAGGCGCCAAGCTTTGGTAAGCCAGCGGTTATTTATGATCCGCAAAATCGCGGATCAAAGGCCTACGTTGATCTTGGAAAAGAATTTCTTTCACGATTTGCACAAACATCTTCTGCCTCTGAGCCTTTGGCTCAACCGGAGGCATCTGCAACGCAAAAGGCGGGAGAATAATTTATGCCTCTGAGCTTTTGGCTCAACCGGCACTCCAAGCTTTTAATAATCAGAGGGGTAAATTTATGAAAAAGGCACTCGGTAAAGGTTTGAGCGCATTGATTCCTGATTCTTATGTTCGTGAAAGCGCAGCTAAGGCCGCGGCCGCGTTCACAGGAAAACCCGTTTCAGCTCCTGCTATAGCGTCGCCGGTGACGACAAAGCCCTTGGCCGCAGCGGAAGCTTTGCCGCAAGGGCTGCAAATGCTTGAGATTCAAAAAATCAAAGCCAATCCGGAGCAGCCGCGACAAACTTTTTCTGAAGAAAGCATCGAGGAGCTTGCTCAATCCATCAAGGAAAAGGGCATTTTGCAACCGGTTATTGTTTCGAAGAAAGCGGACGGCTACATATTAATATGCGGGGAGCGCCGGTTGAGGGCCGCGACAAAATGCGGACTCGAGAAAATTCCGGCCATTATTAAAGATTTGGCACCGCAGGAATTTTTAGAATGGGGCTTGATCGAAAACATCCAGCGAGAAGATCTTAATCCATTAGAAGAAGCACAGGCTTATTACAAGCTTATGGAGCAAAATGCATTATCGCAAGATGATGTAGCTAAACGAGTTGGAAAAAATAGAGCGACCGTAGCGAACATGATTCGCTTATTGCGCCTACCGGAGCCGGTACGCGAAATGTTGGCCTCGGGACGGCTTTCATCAGGACATGCACGAGCCCTGTTGGGGCTTTTGACACCGGAGCATCAAAGACAGCTGGCTAAGCGTATTGCCGAAGAAAATCTTTCGGTCCGGCAAGTTGAGGCGATTGTCGGACGAAGCGTTGCGCATCGCCGTAATGCTAAGCAGGCGCGTAATTTAAGTCCCGAAATTATTGATTTGGAAAGCCGGCTAACTCGCTGGTTTGGGACACAGGTTAAAATTTATCCCAAAAAGAATAAAAATCAGGGGCGCGTCGAAATTCAGTATTTTTCATTGGATGATTTAGATCGCGTTCTTGAGAAAACAGGGTTGCCGCAGGATTAATTAAAAACATGGCAAGCTGCTTTGAAGGTCAAATCGTTTTGACACGTCAAAGTAGCGTGTTATAATTCGCGATCTTTTTCCGAAACTTAAACCCGATTCGAGAAAACTCTTTTGATGAAACTTTTTAAAAAGCTTTTTTTTGCGCTGTTTGCCTGCACACTTCTTTCTTGTTCTTCCGGCAATCAATCGGGAGTTACGGAAGTTAAAGTTGCTTTTTGGGGAAGCCCCGAAGAAATTCAAATCATCACGAACTCAATTGCGGATTGGCAAGCGGCTCATCCGAATATCAAAGTTGTTTTTGAGCATACGCCTTACACCGGATATGACAGCAAAATTTTAACGCGCATAGCCGGCGGCGCGGCACCGGATATTATCACCACGGAAGTGGATTATTTCGTGACATTTGCCTCCAAAAATGTTTTGGAAGATTTAACGCCTTACTTCAAGAATGATCCGACCGGTTTTACGAAAGAAGAATTCTTCGACAGCATTGTCGATCGTTTCACATATCAAGATCAGCTTCTTGCGCTTCCGCGCGATGTGGCTCCGTTTGCTTGTGTTTTTTATAACAAAAAACTTTTTGATGAAGCGAAAATTCCTTATCCCACCGAAGATTGGACCTTTGATGATTTGTTGCGCATCAGCCGTGAGCTGACAAAGAAAGATGAGACCGGGCGCGTCACGCAATATGGTTTTTATACCTGGGCATGGAAAAATTTTATTTATGGATTTGGCGGAGCCCTGGTGGATGATGTGAAGCATCCGACCAAAACGATGTTAACAGATCCGAAGTCCATCGAAGGAATGCAATTTTATTCCGATATGATCAATGTGTATGGCGTCATGCCGACCCCCGTGGCTTTGACGAATTTGGGCATGGGTATTGACCGGCTTTTTGCCAAGGGACAACTGGCGATGTTTGGTTCTGGAATTTGGGAAACGCCGGGTTTGCGTAATTATGATTTTGATTGGGACGTTGTCATGTTTCCAAAATCAAAAGACGGGAAGCATGCTTTTGGAACAGGCGGTTCGGGTTATGCGATGCTGAAGTCTTCCAAAAACAAGCAGGCAGCATGGGAAGTTTTAAAAGCTTTAACCGGAGTTGTGGGACAAGAAAAGTTTGCGCAGGGCGGATTAGCTCAGCCCTCACGCAAAGCGGTTGCGGAGGGCGCCTCATGGGCGCTGGATACAAAGTCGAAACCGGCCAACAAAAAAATGCTCAATGAAGCCGTAAAAAACACGATATATAGTCCTTTCAACGAGAACTGGCGCGAAATCGAAGAAAAGCTGATTAGCCCACAGCTGGATTTAATTTTTAACGGCAAAAAAACTGCCAAAGAAGTTTTTACCGAGCTTGAGCCCGAAATCAACCAATCTCTGAAATCATAATTGAGATAATTCACAAGGAGTGAGAAATGGCCACTGCTTTTGCGACTAAGAAAAAAGCCCCGAAAAAATCTGTGAAAAACGCCGCAAGCGCTTCTGTGAAAGAAGTTAAAAAATTTCAAAACCCATACGGTTATTTCACCGCTGATGGACGTGAGTTCGTAATCGATAATCCGCGCACGCCGCGTCCGTGGATTAATGTTTGCGCGAATGAAAACTATGGTTTTGTTGTGACGCAAACAGGCGGCGGATTTTCCTGGTACGGAAACTCCCAGCTTTCACGTTTGACCAGCTGGAGCCAGGATTTGATTCGCGATCCGTACGGTAAGTATGTTTACGTGCGCGACAATGATTCCGAAAAAATTTGGTCCACAACCTGGAAGCCGACCGATTTTAAATATGATTCTTACGAAGCGCATTACGGCTTGGGCTATGTGAATTTCATCACGAAGTATCAGGGCATCAAAACCGAGCAGCTCATGTTCGTGCCGCGCGAAGACTCTGCCGAAATTTGGCAAGTGACTTTGACGAATGAAACCAAAAAGAAGCGCTCGCTCAGCGTTTTTCCATTTTTGGATTGGTGCCTGGGAAGTGGCAATGAAGTTCATCGTGAATTTCAAAAAACATTTATTGAAGTTCAGGTGGATCGCAAGCTTGGCGCAATCATCGGTTTGAAGCGTCCGCCACTTGTGCCTCCGCACGTGAACAAAGGCGTGGATTCACCTTTGACAGCGGTGTTTGCTCTCACGAACGCGACAACTGCCGGATATGACGGCGACAAAGAAACTTTCGTCGGCATGTACGGAACCTATGCTGCGCCGAAGTCGGTTGTGGCCGGAAAAGTAAAAAATGTGCGTGATCTTGAAAAATGGGGAGAGCCGATTGCTTCATTGCAGACAAATGTTTCGCTTAATCCCGGACAATCCAAAACTTTGATTTTTGTTTTGGCGCGCATCGAGGACAAGAGCAAAGCCAAGGCGATCGTTGAAAAATATCGCACAACAGCAACCGTAAAGGCTGAGCTGACACGTGTAACCGATTTTTGGGAAAACCTGGTCAGCAAATCTTGGATTGAAACCCCGGATGAAGCGATGAACTTTGTTACGAACCGCTGGTATCGCTATCAAGCTCTTTGCGCGCGTATGTGGGCGAAGACAGCTTACTTTCAATGTTCGGGGGGAATTGGTTTTCGCGATCAGCTGCAAGACTCAAACTGTTTGCTGGAATCCGCTCCGGAATTAACCCGCAAGCAAATTTTGTTGCACGCGGAACAAATGTTTCCGGACGGAACTGTTTATCACTGGTGGCATCCCGGTGCGGGCATCGCGGCGCATACCGACATGGTGGATGATCTTTTGTGGCTTGCGTTTGTTACGTTTAACTACATCGAAGAAACGGGCGACGAATCGATTCTCGATGAAGTTGCTCCGTATGTAACAAAACCCGGCGAACCAAAACAAGAAGGCACAATTTATGATCACATTGTGCGTTCTTATGAAAAAGTTCTTTCACGCTGGTCGCCCCGCGGCATTCCGTTGATGGGTGAAGGCGATTGGAATGATGGCATGAGCCATGTTGGCGTAAAGTGGAAGGGCGAATCATTCTGGCTCGCGCATTTCTTTTATGGATTGCTCAACCGTTTCGCTCCGTATTGCGAAAAGAAAGGTGAGAAATCACGCGCGGCAAATTATTTGGATCGCGCTAAAAAATTAAAAACAGCGATCAACGAAGTTGGCTGGGACGGCGAGTGGTATATTCGCGCGACCCGCGATAACGGTATTCCGCTTGGCAGCAAAACAGAATCACGCGGAAAAATTTTCTTGAACGCGCAAACATGGGCGGTGATTTGTGATACGGCAACGCCTGAGCGCGCGCGCATTGCGATGAATTCCGCTTATAAGTGGCTGTATCGTGAGTATGGTCCGCTTTTGTTTACTCCGGGTTATGACAAACTCGATGAAACGATTGGCTATCTTTCACGTTATGCTCCGTCTGTCCGCGAAAACGGCGGCGTTTACACACACGCGGCATGTTGGGGTGTTCAAGCCGCAGCCATGATGGGCGACGCAGAAATGGCTTATAAGTCTTATCGCAATATGTGCCCGGTATATCGCGCTGAAAAAAATGCGGATCATTATGACGGTGAGCCTTATGTGACTCCCGGAAACGTGGATGGTCCGGATTCTCCGAATTTTGGACGCGGCGGCTGGACTTGGTATTCCGGATCCGGTTCCTGGATGCAGAAGGTTGCATACAACTGGATTTGCGGTATCCGCGCTTCACGCAAGGGACTGATTGTTGATCCGCAGATTCCTGCGGCCTGGAAAGGTTTCAAGGCCCAGCGCTTTTTCCGCGGTACGACGTATCAAATCGAAGTGAAGAATCCGAATAAGAAAAATAACGGCGTGAAAGAGCTCGTCGTGGACGGCAAGCGC
>CAZSVD010000220.1:0-2241 GCA_964610145.1 uncultured bacterium
TGTCATGCTCGGGGTCTACTGTAAAGGAAACCAAAGAAAACCGCGAAGAATAATGCAGGCGTTTTTTAAGCTCCGCCATTTCAGCGCTAATCATCGGGCAGGGCCCTTTGCACCGCGTAAAGATAAACCCGGCAACCCAAATTTGATTTGAAAGAACCGAGCTGGAAAACGTTCTTCCGTTTTGATCCTGGAATTCAAAGGCGGGAACCTGCCCGTATGCCGGCAATTCTTTATGCACCTTTTTTGTCACCGCAAAAAATCCGGTCACCACCAGCATCACCGCAACAAGAACAAGCTGCCATTTTTTTAACATAGTTAATTTTCTTATTAAATTTTACGAATGTGAAAATTGCATTTCAATCAGGCGCTAAACATCCATTCCTGATTTTTTTGAAACCTGAATAGCCGCGACAATCCAAAGCAGGGCGACAGAGACGCTCATCACGGCCGCAGAAAACCATCCCGCTTGCGCCTCGGTTCCCGGAATCGCAAGCGCGGAACACAGCAAGCGATGTCCGTAAAAGAGCGGGTTTAAATGCATCAAAATCCGAATCCACCCGGCCGCGCCGCTGTCAGGAAAAATGGCACCCGACAAAAACCACATCGGCATCAAAAGCATATTCATGACAGCGTGAAATCCCTGAATGGAACGGAATTGCCACGCCATTAAAAATCCAAGCGTGGAAAGCAAAAATGAACTGAGCAAAACAGCGAACACAGTCGCCGCGAGCTGCGACCCATGAAGCCTCATCCCCATCACCATCGCGAGCACCATAAAGAGCGCCGACTGGAGAAAAGCCAGGCTCGTGCTGCCTAAAATTTTTCCGAGCGGAATCGAGGCGCGCGAAACCGGAGCCACCATAACGGCCTGTAAGAAACCTTCTCGGCGGTCTTCAATAATCGAAATCGTCGAGAAAACTGCCGCGAATAAAATCACAAGCAGGATCGCTCCCGGAAAAAAATATTCCAGATAGTGACTGCTGCTGCCACTTGAGGAAAATGTGCGCCCGACACCAGAGCCGATTAAAAACCAACAAAGCACGGGCGATAAAATCGCCGCAGCCACACGGCTGGGCTGACGATAAAACCGCAAAATTTCACGGAACCATAACATCCCCGCGGCGCCCCAATTATTCGAAACAGCTTTATTTTTTGACATGCGTCACAACCTCTCCGGCTTCAAACGTGCGGCCTGTTTTTTGAAGAAAAACATCTTCCAGGCTGGGTTTATGAAAAGCAACCGAATCCATCTTTCCCGGAAAAGCTTCGATGAGATCCGCGATCAACCGCTGCGGAGCGGCATGATCCATTTTTAATCCTTTGGGAACGCGTGTCGTCTTAACCTGAAACTTTGCCTGAATCGCGGAATCAAGCTCGGAAACATTTTCCGTTTCAATCCAAACCGATCCCGTGCCCAAACCGCCCTTCAACTGCGCGGGAGTTCCTTCCGCAATCACACGGCCCTGATCCATAATCACAAGCCGGGAACATTTTTCGGCTTCTTCCATTAAATGCGTTGTCACGATCATGGTCATTTTCTTTTCGCGGTTGAGATCGACCAATAAATCCCAAAGCTCGGCGCGCGCGCGCGGATCAAGCCCCGTGGAGGGTTCATCTAAAAGCAAAACTTGCGGCTCATGTAAAAGCGCCTTTGCCAGCTCCACGCGCCGTTTCAATCCGCCGGAAAGTTCGCGCGCTTTCGCGCCGCGGCGATCCCAAACGCCTAATTTCTTAAGACGGTCTTCGATCCGGCCCTTGAGTTCATTTCCGCAAAGCCCATAAAGCGCGCCCTGACATTGCATATTTTCTTCAACGGTAAGCTGAGGATCAAGGCTCGGATATTGAAAAACAACGCCCAATGTCGCGCGGACCTTCGCCGCCTCACGTCCCAAATCATAACCCAGCCACGTCACATCGCCCTTTTGCGGAGCGAGCATCGTGCTTAAAATACGAAACAAGGTTGTTTTCCCGGAACCATTCGGGCCCAACAATCCAAAAATCATGCCTTCCGGAATTTCCAAATGAAGTCCGTTTAAAACCTGTTTTTTTCCGTAACTAAATTCTAAGCTTTGAATTCTGATCATAAATTTGAGCGCGGCCTCATTGTTTATCCACAACCATTAAAATCTGCAAAACAAATAAATACAAGATCGAATAAAAAAAGAACGGCTTGGCACCGCGATCCAAAACGCGCAAATCTTTCAATGCTTTCCAGCAAAAAATAACTCCCAAAATCAACGC
>CAZSVD010000221.1:0-6791 GCA_964610145.1 uncultured bacterium
ATTGCACAAAGACGGTATTCAGGTTGTGGGCGTTCCCAAAACCATTGATAACGATCTCAATGCGACTGATTTTACTTTCGGTTACGATACCGCGCTTAACATTGCGATGGAATGTTTGGACCGTTTGCATACGACAGCCGAGTCGCATAATCGCGTGATTGTCGCTGAAATCATGGGGCGGCATGCCGGTTGGATCGCGCTTGAGTCCGGTATCGCTGGCGGAGCAGATTTGATTTTAATTCCCGAAGTTCCGTTAACCATCGATGAAATCTGCGAAACGATCAAGCGTCGTCATTCACGCGGAAAGACATTCAGCATTGTGGCGGTTTCGGAAGGGTTTCACTTAAAAAATGAAGAGCTCGTCGCGGATAAAGAACTGGATCAGTTTGGGCATGTGAAGCTCGGCGGAATCGGTCAGCGCATAGCGGATATGATTGAGAAAAAGACCGGTTTTGAAACAAGGGTCACGGTTCTTGGCCATATTCAACGCGGCGGATCGCCGACAGCGTTTGACCGTGTTCTTGGAACGCGTTTTGGTTTAGGGGCAGTGGATTTGATCGCGCAGAAAAAGTTCGGCCAAATGGTAAGTCTTCGCGGACGCGATATTGTGGATGTTCCGCTTGAAGCGGCTGTCGGTAAACTCAAAACCGTTCCGCTTGACTGGTATGAAACCGCACGGACTTTTTTCGGCTAAATATGCAGGAAGTTTTTCAAAATCTTCTTAAAGGGCATCAACGCGCGTTTGAAAAGACATTTCAAGCCGCTGAGCTTGAAATGTTGGATCAAATTGCTCGGTTGATGCTCTCTGCTTTAAAGGCGGGGAAGAAGATTTTGATATGCGGCAATGGCGGTTCAGCCGCCGATGCGCAGCATATCGCCGCCGAATTTGTTGGGCGTTTTGAAAAGGAACGCCGCAGTTTACCCGCGCTTGCTTTAACCACGGATACCTCAGCGATCACCGCGATCGGAAATGATTACTCATACGATGTGATTTTTTCGAGACAAGTGGAAGGTCTTGGAAACGAAGGCGATATTTTGATCGGGATTACGACCAGCGGAAATTCGAAAAATATTTTAGAAGCGGTCACGGCGGCAAAAGCCAAAAAAATGACCACGGTTGCTCTCACGGGAAAGGATGGCGGAAAAGTAAAAGATTTGGCGGATCATGCCTTGATTGTGAAATCCGATAAGACTTCCCATATTCAAGAAATGCACATTTTTGCTTTGCATGCCATCGCCGAAGCCGTGGAAAAAGTATTCTTCGGATAAGGCTATGACCATTCAAAATAAAATTATTCCTGCTTCAAAACTTCCTTTACTGCGCAAACGATTGGCCAAGTTAAAAAGGAAACTTGTTTTCACAAACGGAACATTCGATATTCTTCACCGCGGACATGTGAGTTATTTAGAAAAAGCTCGCGCGGCCGGTGATGTGCTTGTTGTGGGGGTGAATTCGGATAGTTCGGTGCGCGCTTACAAAGGTCCGGATCGTCCTGTTAATCCCGAACAAGACCGTTTATTTGTTCTTGCGGCGCTGCAATGCGTTGATTATGTGGTTCTTTTTTCAGATTCTACGCCTTTAAAACTTATTTTGAAGTTGCAGCCGGATGTGCTGGCTAAAGGCGCGGACTGGAAACTCAAAGATATTGTGGGCGCCAAAGAAGTGATGAATTGGGGTGGAATCGTAAAGCGAATTACTTTTGTCAAGGGGCGATCCTCAACTCGGGTTATTAATCGATTAGCTGAGATTGCTGCTAAAATTTGAGCATGAGCTGGCAAGAGCGGGTTTTTAAAAACTTCAAACTTTATGCGGTGACGGATCTGGATCGTCCCGATGCGTTGATTTTAAAGAAAGTTGAAGCGGCTTACCGCGGCGGAGCGGATATTGTTCAGTTGCGGTCGAAGTGTTTACCGGACGCTGAAAAAATAAAGTTGGGGCTAGCGATTCGTAAGATTGCGACACGGCTAAAAAAACTTTATTTTATGAATGATTCGCTGGATTTAGCTTTACTCACAAATGCAGACGGCCTTCATGTCGGACAAGATGATGTTTCACCTCGGGCCATTCGATTTTTGTGCGGGAAATATAAAAAGAAATTATTTTTAGGCTTGTCGACGCATAACGAAGATCAGTTGAAAAGAGCCTTGCGCGAGCCCGTGGATTATTTTGCGGTTGGGCCCGTTTTTAAAACTCCGACAAAACCAACTTACGGATCAGTGGGGCTTAAGCTGGTTCAAAGGGCGGCGCGCCTTGCGAATAAACCGTGGCTGGCTATTGGTGGTGTTAGTGAGACGAACATAGAGCGAGTTGTCGCTTGTGGTGCCTCCAGAGTTGCTGCTGTGCGTGCTGTTTTTAATGCAAAACAAACCGGTGATGCTTGCCGACGTTTGATTATGAAATTGAAAGGATAAGGTTTATGTCACAAACTACGCCTCCGCTTGTGGTAATCGGAACTGTTGCGATTGATAATATTTCGACGCCGTTTGGAGCGAATCGGGAAGTATTCGGCGGATCAGGATCTTATTTTTCTTATGCCGCCAGTTTTTTTGCTCCGGTCGGGCTTGTCGCGGTTGTCGGAAATGATTTTCCGCGTGATTACAGAAGTATTTTAGAGGAAAGACCGATTGATCTTTCGCATCTCAAGACATTGGCAGGTTCGACTTTCCGGTGGAAAGGAAAGTATGAAGGAGATATGAATTCGGCGACTACTTTGCAAACCGATTTGAATGTACTTCTTGATTTTAAACCCGAACTACATTACCAGGGTGAAGTTCCATTTTTGTTTTTAGCGAATATTGATCCCGATCTGCAGCTTGAAATTTTGGATCAGGCGCAACATAAGCGTCCTAGGTGGATTGCTTGCGATACGATGAATTTTTGGATTCAAAGCAAGCAGGACTCCCTAAAGCGCGTATTAGCCCGGGTAGATGCGGTTATTTTAAATGACGGTGAAGCCCGCGCTTTATCCGGAGAATCCAATCTTTTGAGAGCAGCTCAAAAAATAAATGCGTTGGGTCCCGATTATGTAATTATCAAAAAGGGCGAGCATGGCGGTATTCTTTATCATGACAAAAAACTGTTCGTTATACCCGCATATCCCTTGGAAGAAGTTTTTGATCCGACCGGAGCGGGAGATTCATTTGCGGGCGCCATGATGGGCTTTTTGGCTTCGACCGGAAATCCGACTTTTGAAAATGTGCGCAAGGCCATGGCTTATGGAACTGTGACAGCCTCTTTTACGGTTGAAAACTTTGGTCTTGAGCGCTTGCGTCGACTTCGGCGTTTTGAAATTGATGAACGGCTTGAAGTTCTTAAAAAAATCTCTACAATTTGAGCGACAGTAGGCATGCTGGCAATGATTTGTGCAAGTGCCCATTTGTAGTAAGATAGCGCAGTTGCTGCGGGATTCGTATAATGGTAATACATAAGCTTCCCAAGCTTGTAACACGGGTTCGATTCCCGTATCCCGCTCGTATTGATTCGGTTTTAGATGCTGCTAATCCCGCAAAGCAGGTGAAAAATGACAAAAAAAAATGTTGCTGATGTAAAAAGCCCGGAGCAGGATAAGTTTTTGGCCCTTCTTACCGAAAAGAAACTCAAATTCACATATGAGCGGCGTCATATTTTTGAAGAAATTGAAAAATTAAATGATCATTTTGATGCGGATAGTTTATATGAACGATTGAAGAAAAAGGGGTACCGGATTGCGCGTGATACGGTCTATCGCACGCTTCCTCTATTGCTTGAATGCGGCATTATTCAAAAGTCAGCCGGTGCCGGGAAACGCGATTACTTTGAGCGCGTTTCCTTAAAAGGGCATCATGATCATATGATTTGCATTCAAACCGGAAAGATTATTGAGTTTCATTCTGATGAAATTGAAAAGCTTCAGGATGAAATCGCACGAAAACACGGGTTTAAAATTATTTTTCACGATCATCGCATTTTTGGCTTATCTAAAGAGGCTCAGGATATCGCAGTAGCCGCGAAAGAATGACGGAGATCATTCGCTGAAAAATCGTTTCGGCGATTCTTGTCCAAATGAATAATGTTCGTATTTGTTTTCTACTGTCGCTTGGCCTTCATGTTGCCTTTCTTGTGGTGCCGTTTCCTGCGGTAAAATCTTATTCTTATTCTCTTCAGCCCGGTCTTAAGGATTTTCATCTTCCGGTGACGGTTGATTTAGTACAAGAGTCCGCGACTCAGTCGCTTCCCGCGGTTTCTCCAATTTCAAAGCCGCAAGTTTCTGTTCCGCGTTCTCCGGATTTGTTCCTGCACGCGATAACTCAGTCTTTTTCTATTTTAAGCGCAAAAAAAGAAGCCCCCAAAAAACAGAATACTTCTAGTGACCCCAATGTGAGCTCCAAGTCGATTGTACGAACGCCAAAAACTTCAAAAGAGATTTGGAATCAGCCCCCGATTTATCCCGAAGTTTCGCGGCGCTTGCATCATGAGGGGCGACTGATTATTGATACACAGTTAAACGATTCCGGGGATGTTATTTCTGCCAAAATTTCATCAACCTCAGGGTTCAAAGAATTAGATCAAGCCGCATTGGATGCGGTGAGTCAGTGGAAGCTGGATCTTCCTGAGAGCGGAAGCCGGCGTGTCTTGGTTCCGATTACGTTTCAGCTTCAATCGGCTAATACGGAGAATGAGAATGTCAAAAAAAGTTAAAATTTTAAAAAAGCGTGTCCTGATGCGTCTGAGTAGTTCAGTTTTAGTGGAGTGTCAAATTCAGGTGGGAAATAAGCAAATTATGCGCCGCTCGTTTGAGCATCCCGGCTGCGTGGTGATTATCCCGCAATTAAGAAATGGACGCTATTTGATGGTAAAACAATATCGGTATGCCGCGAGAGCATGGATCTGGGAATTTCCTGCGGGCGGAATTGAAAGAGGTGAGTCTGCTTTGGTGGCGGCGCAGCGCGAGCTTGCCGAGGAAGCCGGATTCGCCGCCCAAAAAATTAAAAAGCTTATTTCATTCTTTCCAACCCCTGGAATTTCAGAAGAAAAAATGCATTTATTTCTCGCGAGTAATTTAAGACCTCAGTACGCGGAAAAAGATGAGGATGAGGAGTTTGAGCTGAAAGAATTCAATTTGCGGCAAATCGGAAAGATGATCATGAGTGGGGAGATTGAAGACGCCAAAACGATCATCGCTTATTTTTTGCTTAAAGAAAAAAAGCAATAGCTGGTGGACAGAATCGAACTGTCGACCTACTGTTTACGAAACAGTTGCTCTACCAACTGAGCTACACCAGCATAAAAATCGATCAGCGCGGGATTGGGGCGCGGTTGCGCTTGCGCAGAGCAAAAATTACAGCTCGGCGATTCTACACAAATTGGATTGAAAAATAAAGCAGGATAAAACTTAATTAACTGCGTTTGCGCCGCAAGTGTGTCGGAAGGATCTTGAGCAGTTCCCGGTATTTTGCAACCGTTCGTCGCGCGATCGTAACGCTGTCACTCTGAAGTTTTTCCGCGATTTGCTGATCGCTGAGAGGATGCGCGGGGTCTTCATTTTCGATTATTTTTTGGATGCGCATGATAATGCTTTTTTGAGATTCATCTTCTCCGTCACCCGTTTCAACACGCTGAGAAAAAAAGCTTTTCAAGGGGAGCGTGCCCTGAGGGGTTATTACATATTTATCGTGAATGGCCCGACTGATAGTGGAAGGATGCATTTTTAAGACTTCCGCCAAATCTTTGAGACGAAGCGGTTTGAGATGACTGAAGCCGTGCGCAAAAAACTCAGCCTGAGTTTTAACAATCTCTTGGGCGATTAAGCGTAGAGTCGACTCTCTCAACTCCAGCGCTTTCATCAGCTGACTTCCGTCGCTGATTTTTCCTTTCAAATAGTTTTTGGTGGAATCATCCACTTTGGTGTAGCGCAACATTTTTCGATATTCCGGACTAACCCGAAAACGCGGCAGATATTCCTTAAAAATCTCAATTTCAAATTCGTTATGAGAAGAGCCTTTGAAGCTGATTTGTGCGTCCGGAACAATTTGCAGATGTCGCGCTTCATGAAAATCGCGAGCGGGGCGGGGATCAAGGCGTGTAATGACGCCAATTGCTTCCTCGGCTTCCTTGACGGAGATATTCAGTTTTCGCGAGAGCGTTTTAGCGTCACGTCGCGCGACGTCATTTAAATGCTCTTTGACAATTATTTCATAGATCGGGTGATCTGGATATTTTTGGCGCAATTGAATCTGAAGACATTCCTCCAGAGATCGAGCCGCAATGCCCGCAGGATTCAAGCTCTGAACCAAATGAAGAGCATGTTCAACCTCAGGTGAGCTGACAGTCGCTGAACTGGCGATATCAATCAGATCTATTCGCAGAAAACCCTCCGAGTCCAAATTTCCAACGATGAGTTTAGCGAGACGGGCTTCCTGAGGCGACCAATTTTGAAAAGCAATTTGACGCTCAAGGTGCTCGGTTAAAGACACCGCCTTTGAAAGGGACACTTCCTGAAACTGATGAATCGACTGGAGGTCTTGCTTATTTTTCCGGGAAAAATCAATATCAGGCAATGGCTCATCAGTATTATCGTCAGCCGCTTCTTCTCGCTTTTCTTCAGCATTTTCTTGTGATTCCGCTTCAGCCGCGGGTTGTTCAGAGATTTCTTCCAAAGCTGGATTTTCGGAAAGCTCTTGCTGGAGCGCTTCCTGAAGCTCCATTTGGGGTAAATACAAAAACTTCAAATACTGCCTGAGCTGCGGCGAAAGGTGCAGCTTTTGCGATTGTTGTTGTAATGCTCTCTGATCCATTTTTTTAGTCCGGCCCC
>CAZSVD010000222.1:0-3958 GCA_964610145.1 uncultured bacterium
TGTTGTTCAAGACGTCTCAAATCAAGGACATTTTGAATCATTGTGTCCAAATTGCTCTGGTAACCTTCAATGCTTACCTCGAATTGAGCCAGCTCATTTCCCGACCGAGAGTTTGCGCGGTCGTAAATTGCTTGTGTGAACCTAACCTTATCTCGGGCAAATATCTCCACTTCACTTTGTCCCAAGAATTCAAAAATCTCGGTTCCTTCTGTCTGGAAAATATCATCATCTGCTGGATCAAAGCCTTGCGGGTCTAGGCCACCCCAAAATGTCTGGGAAGAATCTGGATGAATAGACCGTAAGCCAAAAAAATTCAATATGGTGCTTTTTCCAGTCCCACGCCCACCGACGAAGCAATTGAAGTAAGGATTGAGATAGAACTTCTTCTCCAATCCTTCAAAGCAGAACGGATCATTACCAACTTTCGCTCCAGCTGGAATTTTGAAAGAAAAGGAATCGATAACATTTGGTGAATGGCTGGGAGCAGCAGATCCGATAAACGCCCTAAGCGTCGGTTCGTAAATAATTTGTTTCAAGCCTTCAAATGATGGGTCGGCTTTTATCCATGTGATGCGATCAGAGGGGTACACACCGTACTCACCGAAAGCGTGTGCGTCACTACCTGAGATGCACGGCTTCGGGCAGTCGCCAATGGTTTTGTAAAAGTTCTCGAAGAAGCTTTTATTTTCTTCGGTCTTTTTTCCGTTAAACAGATCGATATTCCTGCGATCCCGACTCTCGAAGATCGAGGCCGTCTGCATGAAAAAATTATCATCCTGAGGATGCTGGCTCCAATCAAGGTTCAGTAGTCCATCAGATGTGTCGTAGGGTAGAAGAATATACCCCGAATCTTCAGGGATGTGCTTGAAAGCCGCCACTAGAGAATCTTTCGTGACCTCGGCGGTTTTACTTCCAAGTTCCAACAGCTTGCTTTCGTCCAATGATGCGGTGTCAGTATACCCGTGGACTTTTGCCTTATCCTTGCCCAAGGACTTGGCAAAGCTAATCAAGGCTTCTTCGGACAAATTCTTGGTGTTTTTGCCAATTCTGATTTTCAGCTCTGACCTAAAATCGTTCAGTTGCTGCTCTGAAAGTTCGTCAGAGAGAATTACGTGGATGTTGAGTCTGTAGTCTACGGGGCATTCTACCCTAAGCTCCATTCCATTAAATACGGGCTTCTTCAATTCACTGGGATGTGCCTTCGCATATTTTCTTAAGGCAATACACCAATCAAAAGTCCAATAGTCCATCACGCAAAAAGCAGCCACATCGGATTCATTTACCGTCTTAATGAATTCCTTCATCGCAGCGTCTTTTTCCGTTTGGTTCATGTCCTTAAATAGCTTACCACCACGCCAAAAGTAGGAGGCAGGGCTATGGACATGCAAATCCCATTTCCTCCATTCAGAACCACGATTTTTTTCATCTATCTGACTCATATTCCGAAGGACTGATTAAAGTGAAATATTTTTATTATGAACGGCCTTTTCCAAAAGTTTAATCACTTCCTTCAGCTTTAAAGAATGATTTTTCTCCATCAATTCATGTTCCCAGATTCTGATAATGTTCCAATCGTTATTCATGTAATGATCCGTAACCTTTTCATCTCTCTGCCGGTTGGCATTTAATTTTTTCTCCCAAAAGGCGAAATTATTTTTCGGTAACTCACCGTGCAAAGGACAGAAATGCCAAAAACACGAATCTATAAAAATAACCGTTTTATACTTGGATAAAACGATGTCGGGCTTCCCAAATCGGCTGGATACGTTTTTTCTGTATCTGAATCCATGTTTCCAAAGCTCTTTTCTAAACATGGTTTCCAATTTGGAATTTTTGTTTTTTACCGCGCCCATTATTAAACTTCTTTTTTCGGAAGAAAATATATCCATGCTTATTTGATAAAACGAATCTGCAAGTTTAAGTTGAAATACAAAGTTCCGTCCTGCAGATAAAGTGATCCATACCGATGTCTTGTGCTGCTCGCGCTTTCAAACTTCGTATTCTCATAGAGGTACGAACGGAATTCATCCCTGTTGTAAAGATGGTAGCAAACCACTTGTCCGTCTTTCTTCACCACGATGTATCCGCCATGAGCTTGAGTAAAGCCTTCCCATACTTTACTCGGTACCATTCCCAAAGCGACCGAATCCAAAAAATTCTTTATTTTATACTCGTAATCCGATGACGATAAACCATATTTTTTCTTAAGCTCGGGATTGATGGACAAGCTTTCGGTCAGAGCCTTCACCGTAGATGCCTTCTTGGAAAAGAAATCTACTAACATTTGCGATACGAACAGAGGGAAAACCGTATCGATTTTTCGTAAATTCGCTTCAAATGTGTCCGACTCGACTCTTTCAAAAGTGAGTTTGCAGCCCGCATCAAATAAAGCCTTGAGTCTATCCTGAATTTTTGACTTGCCCACTATTGCGTTAAGTACATCTACATCGCCGCCGAAACCTTCCACTTTAAAAATAAAATTTGTAGTTTTACCTGCATTAAGCAGCGTGGACGAACCACCGATCATTGATTTTACCGAAAAGCCCAGTTCGGGCATCGTCGCCGAAATTCTGTCAAAGATAATGGCCACGATATCGGCCTTTTTTGAATTGGCCGCTTTTATTTTTGAACAGAGTAAACTGCCCATAAGTTCTTCGGCTTCGGGAATCTCAAAAGTGGTTCTCGATTCGTCTTTGATTTTATTGAAAATTTTCAGAATCTTTGAATTTAGTTCCTTATCCTCAAAAACTTTGATAAGTTCGCCTTGTAAATCCGTGATGAAAATTTCCGTGTCCGATTTGGTTAAATCGTATATGTGAGCGCTTTGAGCAGACTCTTCCCTTATAACTTTTTGAAATACAAAGAATTTATCTTGCAGAATCGCCAGATTTTTATCCGCCGCGAAAAGTTTTTTATCATTGAGGATTTTCAGGAATGCATAAAATTCCGACCATTCTCCTTTATTTGCTTTCATATCGATCAGTTAATGTGTTTAGAATGCATTCGGCAACCGCTTGTATTGCGGGAACCGCCACGGAGTTTCCCAGTTGTTTCATCGCTTGTACATGAGAAACCGGAAGCTCGAAATCTTCAGGGAAACCTTGCATTTTCAATCCCTCTTTTGGCGCTAATCTTTTCACTTTTCCATTTACGATATAAGAGTCCCAATTTCTTCTGTCATTAATGTGAGAACCCCTACCGCCCACTCGCAGGGTAAAACCTATTTCTTTTTTACACTTTCCGCCAAATACATCCGACATCGTGAATTTGAGAGGAACGGGATTGGGAAATTTAAAATCCAACGTATTATCTTTGAAGCCGACCATGAACAATCGGGGACGATGTTGAGGTAACCCAAAATCTGAAGCTTTAACGATTTTATAATGGAACGAGTATCCCAATTCTTCTTCAATGATTCTTTTAATGGTATTGAATGTTTTACCGTTATCGTGCTTTAACAGATGTCTTACGTTTTCCAAGAAGAAAGCTTGGGGTTGTTTCTCTTTTATTATCCTCACGATGTCAAAAAACAACGTGCCTCGGGTTTCCCCAAATCCTTTTTTAAATCCCGCTTGTGAAAATGGCTGACAAGGAAAGCCTGCACATAGGACATCGAAATCGGGTATTGAGGATGCTTCCACCTTCGTAATGTCTCCCGCGAAATTGTTCGACTTAAAAAGCTTGGGAGATATTTTGGCAAAATTCGTTTCGTAAGTTTTACGAGCATCCTTATCCCATTCGGAAACGAACACGCATTCCGCCCCCAGATTATGAAGAGCCAAGTGAAAACCTCCGATCCCCGCAAATAAATCTATAAATTTCAATTTTTTTACAGATTTCTTCTGCATTGATCTTTTCTTGGATATGACCCGAGGCCCGTTTCCAAGCGCATCATTTTTATTCGATTTTATGAGAATGGTGCTGTTAGCCATAGGGTTTTGGATTTAGTTTAATAAGG
>CAZSVD010000223.1:0-8416 GCA_964610145.1 uncultured bacterium
AGGCGATAAGCCTTCAAAGTATGCTCCAAAGCAGCAGGAAAGGCCTTTTCTTCGGTTTCGGTCAGCTTCTCAAGAACATAATCTTCGAGCGGCTTTCCTTTTATAAAGTCATTAATTGAATCGCAAGCATTCACGTGCCCGCCCGCTCCGATTTTTAAACGGGGATATTTAGAATGTCCCAAATGCTGTTCTACGGAAGCAAGCCCGTTATGTCCGCCGTGGCTGCCGGAAATTTTAAGGCGCACGGTTTCAGAAGGAAGCGCGATATCATCGGCAACAACCAAAAGATCACGGGTGGTATCCACTTTATAGTAATCACAAAGCGCGCGAACGGCCTCCCCAGAAAGATTCATATAAGTCGACGGGTAAGCCACTAAAATTTTTCCGGAAGGACTCATCCATTCTCCGACAGAAGCCTTCAGGGATGGTTGGAGAGAAAAAGAAAAACGCTCGGCAGCTGCAAGCGCAGTCACCGAGCGTTTTCCAAAATTGTGTCGAGTTAGTTCATATTGTGAACCAGGATTTCCGAGACCAACAATTAACTTCATATTACTAATTAAAAGACACAATTGCTTTTGGGTGAGCCCAAAGCCAAAATAAAACAGTGTGCCGTGTTAACTCGTACTGAGTTCCCGGATTTCCAAGACCTACAATCAATTTCATGCGCTAATTATATCCGAAATGTCAGTTGAGCGAAGCTCAGAGACAAAACAATATAGTTCAGAGCGAGAAAATAAACTGTTACTTCTTATCAGCTTTTGGAGCCGCAGCCGCTGCAGGCGCTGCCGCCGCATCGCCTTCCTTCACCTTGGCAGTGATGACTTCAGGCTCTTTCGCGCCTTCTTCACCTTCAGGCTTCGGTTCTTCTTCAGCCTTAGGAGCATGAAGAGCGACAATGACTTCATCCGCAGGAAAATCCGTGGTTAAACCTTCGGGAAGTTTAATATCTCTGAGATGAATCGCATCACCGATATTCAAACCCTTCACATCAATTTCAATGAAGTCAGGAACCTGTGTCGGTAAACACTCAACTTCGATTTCGTGATGCACAAGATCCAAAGATCCGCCAGCCTTAACACCGGGAGCAAAATCAGCGCCCTTCATCTTGAAACGGACAGAAACTTCGATCTTTTCCGTAAGCGAGATCACCATAAAATCAATGTGATTGATCTTATCGGTTACAGGATTCACTTGATAATCCTTTACGCGGCAGGTGTTTTCTTTTAAAGAAACGCCTTCAACCTGAAGCTGGAACAGCACATTGAAGCCATGCTCGGTGCGAATGGATTTATTGAAAATTTTGTCCGGAACTGCGATCGTAAGCGGCTTCATTCCGTGACCATACACAATGGCGGGAATCGCTTCTGCGCGGCGTGTATCTTCAGCGCCTTTGGTTCCAAGTTTCGTACGCGGTTTAACTGCCAATTCAATCGTTTGCATATTTGTCTCCTTAACATTCGTCCTATTTTTCGGACCGAACCCGCTTCCCATCGACCTGAAATAGGTCTACTCAAAGCAGAAAATGAGCGGGAATAATACCGAATCACCCCACTTAAGTCCACTAGATTTTCAATTAAAACGGCACTAAAAAGCTGTGCCTCATGAGCAAAAATATAACTTCTTAGAGCATCAAGAGCCTATCTCTATGCTGAAGCTTCGACCAGCTGCTCACTGGCAATCAGATTATCAATAAGGGCTTTGATCGACTCGGCAATCCAGCGACCACGCCCTTGCCGCTTTAATCCGCCAAGATGGCGAATCAAATAGTCTTCCGCAGCGGACATCGATTGTCCAACTTCAATTTGCGCGGCTTCGCGCAAAAGATTAGAAAGTGAAATAAGCGCTTCCACATCGCCTGAATCCATCGCTTCATTTAAAGCCAAAGCAACTGCCGTCTCAGGCAAAGCACCCAAATTTTTAGGGGAAGCCATCAAAGCCGCCACGCCCCATTCCGAGGCTGATCCCGATAAATACGCCCGTGCGGCTGCGACTCGCGCGGCTTCGGAAGCGACTGTTTCGATTTTTAAAATTTGATTCATCAAAGCAAGCGCCTGCTTTTTCTCAATCACCGAAAGAGTTGAGCGGCGCGTTAATACGGCTTGCACTCGTTCGTTTAGTTTTCCTGTTACGTCAAAAATCTTGTACGCACCGTTCGACTTCGTCAAAAAGTTATAAAGCGGACGAGCGTCTTTGGCATTAAGTAGCTCTTCAAGAAAAACTGTCTCCAAAAGAAGCGGTGAAGATTTTGTTTTCGCTTGAGCGGCAGCCGTTAAATTTTTTGCGGCATAATCAGGCTGCGCTAAAATTGAATGCGAAACGGGAATTTCTTCCGCGTAAACAACCGATAAACCTGTCGCGGCCTGAACAGCGGCAATGAGCCCGGCTAAATCCGATTTAAATTCTAACTTTAACGCATTCAACGCCGTGGTCGTCATAATTCCTTCGAGAATGATACGTTCCAGAAAACTCCGCGCCTCGGCTTCCGTACGCAAAGTTTCGGTTAATACAACTGCTTGAGACTTCGGAACCGCTCGCGCTTCGGAACGGGCGGGCATAAATTTCTTGGCGCCCTCGTCGTACCTCCACTTGGCATCAACATCATCACGCCCGGTGACATTCAAGACCATTCCACGACTTGACCAGTTGGGCGGATATTTTGAATAAACCCGGTCATCTTTTCCAAAAGGAATGAGCCTGAGCTTGCCGCGACTATCTAGGTCATACGCAACAATGTCGTCCGTAGCTCCACGAATTGCCAAAATATTTTTTCGTAATGAAAAAATTCCACGCGCCAAAAGCGGATTGCCACCAAACTCCACTTTCTTCCCTTCTTTTGACAAATCATAAATAAAAACATAATGATTCGCTCCGCTCACAATCAGAAAATTATTGTAAATATCAAAACGTCTATCCTCAAATCCATTGTGGTCACTCAACTTAATAAATTCCTCTCCATCAAGCTTAAGTCGGGTTCCTGCCTTTTGATCAACAACAACCAAGTATCCCTTATTGCCATAAGTCCCGTCCTTGTCTTCGACAACCAAAAGTTTTTTCCCGCCAACTGTGACCCATTGATTCGTTCTCGCTTCAGAACGCTTCACATAAAGCTCAACGGAAAAGGAACCTGTTTCCCCTGGCAAAAGCACAACGTCTCCTGCTTCCATATTAAAAAGGTTTTCCCCCGCTTTTAAAGATATCGAAAGATTTTTCTTTTTTGCTGCACGCGCCGCGTATTCAGCTAAATTAACCTTATCTCCTGAAAAATTTAAAAAATACTGCCTTTGATGCGGCTTGTAATAGAAACTAATCCCCACCGGAAATGCCTTGTCGTAGTCGCCGGTAGGTGTAACAAGAACAACACGAGGATTTGCATTCTTCGGGAAATTATCCGGTTTAAATGAAAGTCCACGTAACCCCGCCACATGAACCAACGCTTCAAGCATCTCAACATTATCAGAATCATTCAATGGAATCGGAAATTCTCCCCACTCACTCGGAGACTGATGCGAGGGATCCGGCAAGTCAATAGCTCCGTTTAAAACAATATTGAAATGGAGCGGTTTAATAAAATGCGATGATTTCTCGCTCACGTAAGCGGCCGTCAGCTTCATCTTCCCTTTCGCTTCAAGAGGCTTTATTCCGAAATTATAAAGCGGCAAAGAGGCTTCATAATTTCTAGGGAAAACGCCCGCTAAATTGTCAGCGTAATGCGCTGTAACTCCCCCGATAACACCATCCCATGACGTGTGGTCTGTCATAGGGTATTGCTCAAAAAGCCAAAAAGGCCGATTATCGCGATCTAAGTGATCCGTGCTGATCTCTGGCCCCAAAACAGCCCGCAAAACCTCTGCAACTTTCGTAAAATTCGGCAAAACAGATAATTGTTTTGCAAGTTCAAGCGAGGTAACGTCATAAGGGCTAATATGGCCTATTTTCCCGAACCCAAGAAGCTCAACCCGCTTACCTTTGCCGGTATAAAAAACATAATAGTCACCCTGCTTTTTGGGAAACTGCGAGTTAAAAATAACATCTAGCTTATCCCGATCACTTTGTTCGGAAAAAATAACCGGCGTCATAAATGTATCAGGGTATTCGATATGCCCTCCATTACGGCCATCGACAAACTTCATAAGCTTGATTGTTTGCGGTGATGCCGTGTCAAAAGACATGTCCAAAAAGTCAAACTTCACGAGATCTTTTTCCCGCGATTCGGAACGAGTCGGATTGAAATTAACAAAATCAGGCTGCTCGGAAAGATTTAAATTGAGAGGCTGGCCTGATGAACGAGCCATTTGAAGTGCGTGAGCCAACTTCGCTTCTAAATTGGCCTGTTCCGCTTCCGCCGGAGCAATCGGCTCGCTAATCCACTGTGTCTGGCCGGGATTAGGAATTCGGTGAAAGCTTTGAATTTTTTTGGTTGCCACATTAATTTCATAACCACGGTGCGCTATCCATACTTGCTCATCACTCAAGACAACATGCTTTTTCACCGGCTTGCTTAAATTACCCAAATCACTTTGCCCAATCGATCTCAGCTTGAGTTCATCTAAAAGCCGGTTATATGCGTAAATCAGCATTAACTTGAAAAATTGCGGGTCTTTTAAAGTTTGAACAACTGAGTCGGAATCTCCGAGCTCATGAATTTCATTCGGAACCTCGGAGAAACGATACATCTTTCCATTCAATTGAAACATAGGCCGATTAGCTTGAATCCATTTTGCAACCCAAGCCATCGTTAATTTTTTGGAACCGGCGATCATATAAAAATCGGTATTTAAAAATCCGCTTAGTCTCAAAAGGTCTTCGACGCCTGCGGCTTCCCATGATTCCATAACTTTTAATTGAACCGGCGAAAAGCGAAGCCACTTGAGTTCAAACAGTTCATCACTCACAGCGGAAACTTTTGCCGCAAACTTTTCTTGTAAAGGCGCGTCAAGATTGGAAGCATCTCTGAACCAAAAATCAGGCAACGCTTTCGACTCACTGAGAGAGGCCAAATTAGGCTGAGCCTCGCCTTTAACAATTTGCCCAGAAAGTGACAATGCTGCCCGCGCGGACCATTCAATATCAGCTAAGGTTGGCTGAGTAATAATCATCGGTCGAACCCCTGAAAAAGTAATTTGTCCGCTGACACGATCCATCTTTAAACTATTGGGGCCCATATCCACCGAAATCAAATTTTCATCAAAAACGACTCGCTCAAGGTGCGCTACTCCAAAGGTTTTGCCATTTTCTTGTGCATTAACCGCCAGCGTTAAAAAGGTATGCGTCAGCTGTTGCAGCTTCTGCAGAAGAAGCCTATCTTTGGAAGTTCGATGCTCACCGCTCTGAACATTCCAATAAGTTACTTCTTCTTCGCCTGCGCGATAAATCCATTCGCCAACACGAAGCGCAGGAGCTTTATCACGAATCATTCTCAAGTATTTTTTGACGACGGCGGAATCAATAAATAAATATTTTTTTTCATTACCAATCTGCGCGAGCGTATACATACCTTGCCGCTGTTTTGTGGAATATTGAAGCTGAATAAGCTCAGCATCTTTCGCTTTTACTTGTTTCGCATTACTTAAAAGCCAGCGTTGTGCATCGGCTAACGGAGGATAACTCTCCCATGACTCAACCCAACTTACCGTTGTGGATTGCTTGCCCCGTTCGCTGGATATAAATCCTTCTCGGTTTTCCGAACGACGCGACAGCAAGATATGATCCGCGGAAATAAACCTAACTTGCTGCTGCTTTTTTGCGATTAAATAAACCGACCCGGGAACAACTCTGCCCTGCGGCGCATTCGTAAGAACCATTTCTTCGCCCGTTTTTAACTGAGCGGTAAAAGTTCCTAACAAATTTAATACATGCTGTTTGTTTCCATTCGCTTCAAAAACATTGGCATTTCCTTTTTCATCTAAAACCGCAAAAGAACGCGAAAGCTTCGGATTTTCTTCCGCAAACGAAACCGCGGTTACAAGCTTGGTACCATTAACAAAACTATAAATATTTAATTCAGGATCAACGTAATAAATCGTGACATCACGTTTCACTGCTTTAGTCACCGTACCCGGAAAAGTCTCTCCTTCCGCAAATTGAATCACATATCCTGTTTCTGCTTTACCCGCAACAAAACGAACTAATTCTTCAGCCGGTTTCGTATAAGCAAAAGTATCGCGTATAAAATCAGCCGCATCTTTTTGATCGGCGGTCATCGCAACCCGTGACTCAGAACGTGCATCCGGAACAAACTCTCTCAAACCTCTTGCTAAGCTCTCACTTTGAATATGAATGGAATTCGCAAAACCATTTTTTGGATTAAGCGCCGCACTCGTAATATTCATGGTTCTCAACGGCCCTTCTTGAAGCGACGCAAGCAGCTTTGGCCAGTTCGTTTTTTGAACACCCGGAATTGCCGGACTTAGAATAATCAAATGGGGATTACTTTTCGCCGGAACTTCAACCGTAAAGACCAATCCATTCGTTTGGAGCCAGCGGATAAATCCCGCTAATTGCGTCTGGGTTATTTCGGGTCTTGTTGCGGCAATCGCTCTCAAGCCCAGTTCTCCGATTTGCTTTGCGCGCAAATCATCGCTTTGAACTAACTTTTTAAGCACGACTTCAGCCGGAATTAAATGAAATTCTGTTGCGGCGGAAATACTTCCGGAACCGACAACTTTTTGAAGGATTGATGAAGCCTGCTCCGCTTTCCTTAACAAAGTCCAATTCCACGGAAGTCCCTCAATCGTGTCGATCGCACCTGCAACTAATATAAAAATAACCATTAGCACCGCAACGAATCCAGCCATCCAGATCACTGCGATCTGAACCCATCCGGACACGACAAAAGCTACCGCAATCATCGCGAGCGCAATTGGCAGTAAAAATGATTTCGCGACAAAAAACAACTGATGCACAAGAGCCATACGGCTTCTGCGCCAGTCTTCAGTCAACGCTTTGACCTGCGCCGCATTGGAAGTAAATTTCTTCCATGCGCGTTCCTGTGCTCCGGGCGCGAATTTTCCATCGGCGTAATAACCAAAATTAAACTGATATCCTTCCGCCACTTTTTTAATCGATTTATGTCCAACAATATGGGTTTTTCCACCATGCGGAAATTTCAACTCAACCGGTTTACCGTAATGACGTGCAAAAGCGCCATACATCGCATCAGTCCGCTTCCGGTCAGCCGCATTACCCTCAAGGGAAGTGTATGCATAAAGCGTCACAAACGTTGAGCCATCATCCGCAAGCTCTAATAATCCCGCTGATTCCCTATGAAGTTGTTCAGCTGCGGCATCAACGCGCATCTGCATATCCAAATCATCTTTGGCTCTTTCGCGGGCAGCCACAAGCGCCACAAATCCGGTTTTATCCAAAGCAAGCCAAAAGTCATTTACATCGGTCAGGCTCTCGGGCAACGGTTCATCAAAAATCTCTTTAAATAACTTAAACTGCTCATCGGTCAGAGAAGAAAGCGGAATCAAGCTAATCGTATTTCCGTTCATCTCATATTTTTTCGTTGCCGCCGCCAAAACAGAATCCTGCGGATTAATCGTAAACTGAATATCTTTGATCGGCCGCGATTCAGAGCGGGCAGGCACAAATTTCTTGGTGCCGTCGTCGTACTTCCACTTGGCGTCAACATCATCCCGGCCGGTGACGTTTAAAACCATTCCGCGGCTTGACCAATTCGGCGGATATTTGGAATAAACCCGGTCATCTTTTCCAAAAGGAATGAGCCTGAGCTTGCCACGACTATCTAGGTCATACGCAACAATTTCATCCGTGGCTCCGCGAATAACCAAAATATTTTTTCGTAATGAAAAAATTCCACGAGCTAAAAGCGGATTGCCACCAAACTCCACCTTCTTCCCTTTTTTTGCCAAATCATAAATAAAGACATAATGATTCGCTCCGCTCACAATCAGAAAATTATTGTAAATATCGAAATGGGTATCAGTGAACCCATTATGCTTACTCAGCTTAATAAACTCTTGCCCGTCAAGACTGAGTCTCTCCCCTGATCCCTCGTCAACAACAACCAAAAAACCTTTGTTCCCATAAGTGCCGTCAAGATCTTCAACCACTAAAAGTTTGCGTTGCGCAACCACAACTCTTTGAGTTCGCGATTCGGAACGAGAGCCATTTTCACGGCTCACGAAAACAACTTTTGTAATGAGCCCACGGCTGACATTGTCTTTAAAAGAAAAGCCCGCGTTTTTTTGCTCAAACCAATTATCAAGAAATGCCGCGGGAGAAACAGTCATCGCCGACGGAACTTTGACCTCGATATCTAAAGTCTTGTCCGCGGCAACAGGCGATTGCCGCGTGATGATTACTTTATCCAATACTAACTCCCCCATTTTCTGCGCTTCAAAAAGTGCTCGCAATGTCTGAGGCTGAAGTTTTGCACCCTCAATGGTTCGTA
>CAZSVD010000224.1:0-3517 GCA_964610145.1 uncultured bacterium
CGCTCCGCTCGCGCGGCAAACCCAAAAATTTCCTCTCATTTTTAGTGCGGCTCCCCCCAGACCCCCCGCCGCAAGGCGGAAAAGGAAAGGAAGGAAATTTTTGGTTTGCTCCGCCGCTTCACTCCTTCAAAAGGGCTAGTAAGTAAAATATAGCATTTCTGGTAATAGCCTGTCACCCTTTCTCCGTCGTTTGCGTCGGCCCGAGGCGCTTCCTCTCCGCGTTTGGTGGAAGCGTGAGCGTCCGCTCACACTTCGCAATCACCTCGCATTGGCCGCTCACATTCGTTCGCGATGTCTGCTCGGTGCTTGCTTTGTGTTCGCTTGATGGCTTCGATGATGTTCGTGGTGGCTCTTTGTGCTTGCCCCACCCGCCCAGTGCGCGCACAAATTTTTACTCCCTTTATACACTTGTGGTACTTTCTTCCATCATGTATACTAAAGTTAGCAATCAATTTTGCTACTTATCTATGAAAGCTATAACTTTATTTTCATCAGGCGGTATAGGAGATTTAGCCATCAAGAAACATGGTATTGATATTTTGGTTGCTAATGAACTCATAGAATCCAGAGTTAGATTACATCGCCACAATTTTCCCTCGACAGATATGATTGAGGGAGATATCTGGAGTAAGAAAGATGAAATAATTGATAAAACTCTAAAATATCTTGACGGAGCGGAGTTAGATTTTGTGTTCGCAACTCCTCCATGCCAAGGAATGTCAAAAAATGGTCAAGGAAAATTGCTCCGAGGAATTAGAGATGGTTTAAAACCAAAATTTGATGAACGAAATCAGCTTATTATTCCCACACTTGAGATTATAAAAAAACTACACCCGCGCATTGTTTTTTTTGAAAATGTACCTGAGATGGTAAATACTTTGATTCAAGATAATGACGGAGAGCCGATTAACTTAATTGACTACATAGAAAAAGAATTAGGCAATGAATACAGTGGGAAGCCAGAGGTTGTGCAGTTTGCCGACTATGGTGTTCCGCAACGTCGTTCTCGTTTACTTACAATCTATACGCGGGATGAAAAGCTGAAAGAGTATTTTAAAATCTCAAACAGTTTTATTCCCGAAAAAACTCATAGCAACAAACCTGAGGGGAATCAGAAAGCGTGGGTGACTGTTCGCGATATTATTTCTAACCTTCCGCCACTCGACGGCAAGGACAAAGGGTCTGCAACATCGGATATACATTTTCATCGTGTTCCAGTATTAGATCCAAAAAAATATATTTGGATTTCAAACACTCCCCCAGAACGTGGAGCTTTTGACAATCAATGTATAAACCAAGAGTGTTTGTTTATGGGCAACGCTAACCACGGAGCGACAAGGGACAAAAATGGAATCAATCGGGCTAATGGACATACCCCACTTTACTGTGAACAATGTGGTGAACTATTGCCGCGTCCGTATACGGTTACCAAAGACGGAGAAAAAAGAATTATGAAAGGATATACAAGCGCATACAAAAGAATGTCGTGGGATTTACCATCCTCTACCTTAACCACCAACCTTTCATACCCAAGTAGCGACCACAAGCTCCACCCTGAACAAAATAGAGTACTCTCACTCCACGAAGCTTTTATGCTTCACACGCTAGATAAGTTTGATTATGAATGGGTGCTCGTTGATGATGGTCAGGTTCCAGACACCGTTATTACAGAGGTTATCGGAGAGAGTATCCCGCCAATGGGAATTTATGTTGTACTTGAACACTTGCTCAAGGCTCTTAGTGGAGAAATTATTGCTCCAATAAATCCCCAATTAAGTTTGATCGGTTGAATTTATCAAAAAATTTTGCGTAACGCTTATCATCGACAACGGCTATCCAATTTTCATACATTTTAAAAATTCCTGACCTTGTCATGATTGATACGCTGGTCGTTCTTCCGCCGCCTTTTTTAGGTTGCACTATATTGCCCCAGTCATCCTCGGTTAAATCACCCGAGAAAAATAATCCGCAAATCACTGGCTTTTCATCAACAAAATCCCAATAAATTCCCGCGAGATTGTTTGTTTCTCTGTGATGCGCTTTCCAATCATATCCCCGAGCATGCTCTATCCTCTCATCTCCAATTTCTGGTTTTCGTAATCCCTTTTTTCGAAACTGTGCCGGAGTAGGCACACTTCCGCACGTTGCTTTCACTTCAATTCCGCCCGTATCAAAACCGCTGAACGGATTTTTATCTTGATTATTTTTCTCTAATTTTTTCCATAGCTCCTTGCCCTCATCAGTCATGATTAAAAGGTCAGGGTAACCATCTTGATGAGGATTCTTTATAAGCAAACCGTTAGAGCATTTTTCTAACGAGCTAACAAACATCTCGCCAATGAATGCGCTCAGGTTTCGCATTCCAAGTATTCCAAACAAATCTGGCGCATTCTCTTTTAGGATATTGATATTCTTGTTAGTCAGATCGAGCGCATTCTTAAAAATCGAGATATCCAAAATAATCTCTTGAGATTTTCCGTGAACTGTGACGTTCTTGATATCGTTAAAAATGTATCTCTGATTTTTACTCATAGCTCTTTTGTCAATTCAGAAATGGATAAACCAAGCGCATTGGCAACTTTTGAAATATTTTCAAGAGTGATGTTTTTCTCAGCCCTTTCAATCATTCCAATATAGGTTCTGTGTACACCAGCTTTTGAAGCCAAAGCTTCCTGCGACAAGCCTTGTCGCAGTCTCTCTTGACGAACTGTCTCTCCAAATTTTTCTAATGTCGATTTATTCATAATTTGAATTGATAACTATAGTATATTCGCTTGCTAACTTTGGTTCTACATACTATAGTTAGCATATGGTCTTTATTAACATAAGCGGCGGAGCAAACCAAAAATTTCCTTCCTTTCCTTTTCCGCCTTGCGGCGGGGGGTCTGGGGGGAGCCGCACTAAAAATGAGAGGAAATTTTTGGGTTTGCCGCGCGAGCGGAGCGAGCGCCCCGAGGCGCGTCAGGTGTTTCGTTCAAAATGGGTTCGCGCAAAGGTTAATATTTCACCGCCAAATGTAACTTCCGCTTCCGAAAGGAAATCGGATGACCGCGCCGCAGGCGCGGAATGGGGCAAAAAACGCCGTCGTTTCGCGACAAAATCGCTGGGGACGGGCACGGAAAAGCGCGCGGATTTGTCCTTGTTTCGTATCTAAAAGCTATATGAATATGTCCAAACCAAAATATTTTCTTTACGCTCGCAAATCGTCAGAGGATGACGACAGACAGGTGATGTCTATTGAGGCACAGCTTTTTGAATTGCGAGAATACGCGCGCAAAGAAAATCTTGAAATCCTTGCGGAGTTTCAAGAGTCAAAAAGCGCAAAGACACCGGGGCGCGAAGTGTTTGGCAAACTGATGGAGCAAGTAGAACGAAGCGAGGGAGTTGGTATTTTAGCGTGGCATCCCGATCGTCTTGCTCGTAATTCAATGGATGGTGGCAAAGTTATCTATGCGGTTGATACTCGCAAGATCGTGTCTTTGCGCTTTCCGACATTTTGGTTTGAACCTACCCCGCA
>CAZSVD010000225.1:0-5683 GCA_964610145.1 uncultured bacterium
CTTTGCGCATCACCGCCTCGCGCGTCATTTGATTCATAATGACGCGGAAATGACGAATCACATAAAGATTGGTAAGGCCGTCCCGTGTTGCCAAATGAAAAAGCGCGGATCTTTCCTGTTTCGCGTGCAACGCGTCAAAAATAAAAACAGCGGCAGCGGAAATCGCCAAAAATAACGTCGATGTTACAAACGGATACCAAACTCCAAAAATAAAAAAGGCAAACCACGCCGCTCCGATCAGCAAAACAAAACCCGCGCAGCCCAGCCAGTAAACCGTTCCCAACATCCATCCTGTCCATACAATCAACATCAAGGCAAGCACGGCAAACAAAACAGCGCCGCTCCACCTGGGAGCAACGGTCCGGATTAACTGTCCCGGATTTTGCAAACCGTCATAAATCGCGGCCATCACTTCCACCGGAAAAATTCGCTGTTTCCACGGCGTTAACCCGGCCGGAGCATAATGTTCATGGGTTAATCCGATAAAAATATCTTTCCCGTCAAAAATTTTAGGATCCACCGTAGGCCGCATTCCTTCTCTCATCGCCAAATAACTTTGCATTAAGTCCGCGAATTCAACACGCGGCCATTTTTTCAGAGAAGTTTGATTCCACGAAATCAGTTGATGCTCCGTTTCCTGCACCTGAATTAATGCGTCGCGTTCAAAATCCGCTTTCGTTTCCATTCTCATTTTCAATGCCGCTAACGGATAAGTTTGATGCTCATGTTCAACCCAGGGCTCCCAAAACCGGAAAACACGGTCACGGTCTGGATAAATCAACCGGTGACTTAAAAAGGCGCGTTTGGCAATCTCCGCAACCGGACGCGCCCAACCCTCCTTCGGCTGACTATCCAAACCAAGCGCCGCGAGACCAGGTCCGACATTTTCAAAACGGGCGGTATAATCCGCGGAAAAGAAAATCGGGATTTTCTTTTTCTCTAACACCGTAATTAATGGCGCCTGTTCTTCCGCCGTTTCCGCATCCGCGAAATCTCCTTCTAAATAAATGGAACGCGCACCGAAACGCTGTAAAAGCTCTAAAATGACCGCGTATTGGAACGAAGGCCATGGCCATTTTCCGATTTGAGCGATACTTTTTTCAGAAATCGTCAAAAGCACCGTCGAAGAATTTTGAGAAATTTGCGGACGGGAAGACCACGCGTCCAGAGCGGATAGTTCAGCAGGTTCATTCAATTTAAAAAACCATGCCAGTCCAAGAATCAAAGCAATGCCAAGCACCACCGCCTGACGCTTGATTAAAAGCCAACGTTTTTGTTTCGTGCGGCTAAAAAGCTGTTCCGTGTTTAAAGGTTCGTTCGTCATATTCATTGCTTACTATTTTCGGCTTTTTTCAATAAAAACATAAAATTAAAAATAACTTCCTATTACAGGTTTTTCTATCTCGGCAAGGCCGAGATAGAAAAAGGGATAGCCGAAAACTAGACGAGAAATGCGTGAGAGCATTTGCGGCTTAGGGAATAAGTTAACTTCGAGTAATTTGATTGGGGCGGGTTATTCTTCCTTTTTAAGCCTCCATTCCCATATTGGCAAGGCTGTCTTAGAAGGATTTATTTGCCCTGTGAGTTCTGAGCGAAGCATCAGCTGTTTGAACAGGGAAAATAAATCCTTCTAAGACCAACCCACCCAAAAGAGCTGTTCTATTTCCCGATGCAAAACTGCTTGAAGACAACATCGAGTAGATCCTCTGAATAAATCGAGCCGATCAATTCTTCAAGAGCATCGATCGCGGCCTTGAGATCCACCGTGACAAATTCAAATGAAAGTTTCTTCTCGTAAGTCTCTCGCGCTCGGGACAAAGCTTCAAGAGCTTGCGTTAAAGCGTGATGATGTCGCTGTTTCGTGATTTGTTCACCGTTATCGGAAGTTTGTTTTTCGAGAAAAAGCGCGAGCTGCTTTTCCAAAAGATCCAATCCTTTTCCGGTTTTTGTGGAAATTTGAATCGCATCTTTTAATTCGGAAATATCTTCTTTTGAAAGCTCCACGGGCAAATCCGTTTTATTAATTAAAATCATTCGCGGTTTATCCTGAGGAATTTTACGCAAAACAGTGCGGTCGGATTCATCGAGCACTCCTGACCCGTCCGCGACAAACAAAACCAGATGGCATTTTTCAATCGCTTCACGGCTGCGCTGCATACTTATTTCATCCAAAGGATGCTCTGGCGTCGACACAATTCCCGCGGTATCCGCAAGACGCATCCAAAATCCGCCGATTTCCAGAGGCTCTTCGATGATGTCGCGCGTGGTATTAGGAATATCCGAAACAATCGCGCGGTCACGCTCCAAAAGCGCGTTAAAAAGCGATGATTTTCCCGCGTTGGGTTTCCCCGCTAAAACAACCAAAGCTCCTTCGCGCAGCAAACTATTTTTAGAAAACCCGGCAAGCAGCCCCTCGATTGTTTTTTCAATTTGAACAAGCTGATTTTGCATACCGTCACGAATATCAATTTCTAAATCTTCGTCGGGAAAATCAAGATAGGCTTCCATATTCGCGTAAACACTCATCAACCGGTCGCGTAAATCTTTAAACCGCACGGACAGCGCTCCGGAAAGTTGGCGAATCGCAATTTCACGGGAACGATCGCTTTTTGCCCGGATTAGATCCAAAACGGCTTCCGCCTGAGTTAAATCGATTTTTCCGTTGATAAACGCGCGCTTGGTAAATTCCCCGGGCTGCGCGGGACGCGCGCCGGCCTGATATAAAAGATCCAAAATTTTACGCGACACGACTAATCCGCCATGACAACTGATTTCAACCGTGTCTTCTCCGGTATAACTATGCGGATTTTTAAAAATGCTCACTAAAACCTGATCCACTGTTTTACCGGAACCATCGCTTACTTTTCCGAATAAAATCGTATGCGATGCGGCAGCCTGAATTTGCGCGCCGTTTGCGGCCTGAAATATTTTTTGCGCGACAGAAAAAGCTTCGCTGCCGCTGACACGAATCACCGCGATTCCGCCTTCTCCGAGCGGGGTTGCAATGGCCGCAATTGTATCCTCAATGATTTCGCTCATTTGATTCCTAAAATTTGACGCGCCTCGCAAAGCAAATAAAAAGAACCCGTAATCACGGCTGTTTGCCCGGCGCGAATCTGCTTTTTTAAAAGCTCGAATCCCTGCTTCATGTTTTTAGCGAGAATGATTCTATCAAAAAAAGCCTCCGCTTCCGCGGCCAAATCCGATGGACTTTTCGCGCGCGCATGATGAATCGGCACAATAATCAAAGGCACTCTGAATGACGCTAATATTTTGAGCATCACCGTACTTTCTTTATCGCGCAAGGCGCTGAAGAGAATTGCGGCGGGTTTCTTTTTAACACGGGTGAAAGCGCGCACCAGCTCTCGGCAACCCGCGGGATTATGCGCTGCATCTAAAATTAAATTCATCTTTTTCGCGCGCGCTAACTCAAAACGTGCCGGCCATTTTTTTTGTCTCAGTCCCGCGCGAATTGCGGACTCTTTGATCCCAAAATCAAACTGATCCCGCAAAAGTCGCGCCGCCGCGACCGCATTTCCCGCGTTTTCCTTTTGAAACAACCCTGAAAGCGCCGGCTGAAACCCAAGCGGGCGCGCGGAGATGAGCCGACTGTTTTGTTTCGCCGCGATCCGGCGAATCACATTCATCGCTGACTTTTCCTGCGGCGCGGAAACCACAAAGCGCGCCTGTTTAATAATTCCCGCTTTCTCAGCCGCGATTTTGGCCAACGTATTTCCAAGAAAAGCCTGATGATCAAAATCAATTTTTGTTAAAAGACAAAGCGGTGCGTCCAAAACATTCGTGGCATCCAAGCGCCCGCCCATGCCGATTTCAAAAATTCCGATGCGAAGTCCTTCCCTGCCGAATAGCTCGATCGCAAGCAAAGTCATCATCTCAAAATAAGTCGGCTTACCCATTTTTTTGGGAAACGGATTTTTTTTGAGTTTGTTTTGAATATCCGTTAACGCCGAAGCCCATTTTTTTTCGGACAACATGTCACCGTGAACACGAATGCGTTCGCGAATATCATCCACATGCGGAGAATGATAATAGCCGCAGGAAATGCCGGAACTTTTCAAAATTTGCTCGAGAAAATAGCCGGTGGAACCTTTCCCCACCGTTCCCGCGATTAAAATAGGAAAGAAATTATTTTCGGGATGATTTAAAACTTCAAGACCATGCCGCATCCGCGCGAGATTCAGCTCGGCATGACTTCGAGGCGGAGTTTTTTCGTAATTAATAAAACTATCTAGATACTTAATTGCTTGAGAGTAGTTCATGCTTCGAAATAGGGCGCGGATCGATTCAAAATACTTTAGATGGTAGGCATTCGTGAGCGCGGGCGGAGCCGTACTGAAAACGTACGGCGCACAACCAAGCGAGCGAATAACGACCCAGACAAAGCATTTTCAATCGATCATTAATGTTTGAAGTGGCGTTCGCCGGTAAAAGCCATGGCAACTCCGAGCTTATTGCAAGCATCGATCACGTCTTGATCCTTAATCGATCCGCCCGGTTGAATAATCGCCTCAACGCCTTTTTTAGCCAAATATTCAACGCCATCCGGCATCGGGAAAAAAGCATCGCTGCCGACAAAAGCGCCGCGGGTTTTATCTCCCGCTTTATCGCAGGCAATTTTAGCGGAATCCACACGCGACATTTGTCCCGCGCCCACACCCACGGTTTTAAATCCGCGGCAAAGCACAATCGCGTTGGACTTCACGAGTTTCGCGCATTGATACGCGAACACAAGCTCATCCAGCTTGTCGCTTGACATCTTATGCTTCGTCACCCACTTAATATTTTTTTTGAAAGCAGCAAGACGAAAACGAATCGGATGATCTTTTGTTTGCACTAACGCGCCCGTACGCAAAAGCTTCACTTCTAATCCGGCCTCGGCATCCAATCCGGAGATTTCCATGATGCGCAAATTTTTGCGCGCCTGCAACAACGCGAGCGCTTTGGCGTTATAACTTGGCGCCGCAATGATTTCAAAAAATCCGAGCCGTCCTAAAATTTTTTCCGCAACTTCTTGCGTGCAAGGACGATTTAATCCGATCACACCGCCAAACGCGGATACCGAATCGGAATCCACCGCTTCATCCACGGCTTGCGCTAAATTTTTATTTTCCGCGACGCCGCAGGGATTGGTGTGCTTCACGATGACGATCGCGGGATTTTTAAATTCGGCCGCGCCTTCAATCGCCGCTTCCATATCCACAAGATTATTAAAAGAGAGTTCTTTGCCGTGAAGTTGCTTCCAGCTGAATTTTTTGCCGCCGAAAGTGGACGCGTAAAAGCCCGCTTTTTGATGCGGATTTTCGCCGTACCGCAAATCTTGCTCTTTGGTTAACGCGATCGTAATGCTTTGCGGGAGATCGTCCGACTTCGTTTCAACTTCTCCGGCAAGATGCGCGGCAATCGCGGAATCATACGCTGCGGTGCGCGCATAAACCTTGCGCGCCAGCTCAAAACGTAAATCATACGTCGTCGCGCCTTTACCCGTATTCATCTGCGCGATCACACGTTCATAATCCGCCGGATCCGTCACCACAGTCACTGATCTGAAGTTTTTCGCCGCCGAACGCAGCATCGAGGGGCCGCCGATATCAATATTTTCAATCGCGTGCGCGAGCTCCACATTCGGATCTTTTGTAACCGCTTCAAAAGGATAAAGGTTCAC
>CAZSVD010000226.1:0-1630 GCA_964610145.1 uncultured bacterium
AAAGTTCAAAAGAAAGAAAATCAAACGATTGCCGGAATCAGCGAAATCCCTTATTTCAAAGCGGTTTTGATCGGATTATTTCAATCTTTAGCCGTTATCCCGGGAGTTTCGCGTTCGGCTGCTACGATTGTGGGCGGTTCTTTGTTGGGGGTTGAGCGTAAGACCATCGTTGAGTTTTCTTTCTTGCTTGCGGTCCCGACGATGGCGGCCGCTACGGCGTTGGATCTTCTCAAAAACGCTAAAAGTTTTTCGCCGGATCAGGCCGGCTTTTTGGCGGTAGGGTTCATCGCGTCCTTTGTCGTTGCTATCGCTTGTATTCGCGGGCTTATGGCTTTCGTAAAAAATCACAGCTTTGTCGCTTTTGGAGTTTACCGTATTCTTGCCGCGACGCTGTTTTGGCTTTTTCTGATGCGTTCTTAGAAATCTACCGCGCATTTTCTTTTCACGTCATTTCACTCCAGATAAATGGGATTTCTGCCGATAACTTTTTATCGATATTATTGTGTTTTAAAACAGGGGTGTTTTTATGGATATTACAGAAAATAAAAATTTCAGTGAAGGTAAACGCAAAGCGCTTGATTTAGCCGAATCCGCGCGTCAAAGTGATTGGACCCATCCGAGTTTTGCCGCCGAGCTTTTTAAGGGACGCATGGCATGGAATTTGTTGATGCCTTATCCCGCACAAAACACCGATGATAAAAAAATCGGCGATGCGGCTATTGCAACGTTGCGCGATGTTTTAAAAAAGCATATCAATCCGGATGAAGTTGACCGCACCGGGATTATTTCCGAAGAGGCATTGAAGGCTCTTTCAGATTGCGGCGCTTTTGCGATTAAAATTCCAAAAAAATATGGCGGTCTTGGTTTAAGTCAGGTGAATTACAACCGCGTGCTTCATTTTGTCGCCAGTTATTGCGCGTCAACCGCGGTTTATTTATCCGCGCATCAATCGATCGGTGTTCCTCAGCCGCTGATCGTTTTCGGAACGGAAGAACAAAAACAAAAATTTTTACCGCGTTTCGCGAAAGGTTCGATTTCTGCTTTTGCGCTCACAGAGCCGGATGTGGGAAGTGATCCCGCGAAGATGACGACGAAGGCTGAACCGACGCCGGACGGAAAACATTTTATCATTAATGGCGAAAAACTTTGGTGTACCAATGGTATTCGCGCCGACATCATGGTTGTCATGGCGCAAACTCCGCCAAAAATTGTGCATGGAAAACCGCGCCAGCAGATTACCGCGTTTATTGTTGAGCGTGCGATGGGCGGAGTTGAGAATGTGCATCGTTGTGAATTTATGGGCTTAAAAGGAATTCAAAACGGATTATTGCGTTTTAAAGACGTGAAGGTTCCGGTTGAAAATATTATCGGCGGAGAGGGCATGGGCCTCAAGATCGCGTTGACGACATTGAATACGGGCCGATTAACCATGCCTGCAGCTGTTACGGGAGCTTCCAAATATTGTTTGCAGTCTGTTTTGGAATGGTCTAATGAGCGTGTGCAATGGGGTTCTACCATTGGTAAACACGAAGCGGTCGCGTCAAAGATTGCCGCGATGAGCTCGACAATTTTTGCGATGGAATCAGTCGCCGAAATTGCCTCCGTGATGGCGGATAAAAAAGAAACCGAC
>CAZSVD010000227.1:0-1561 GCA_964610145.1 uncultured bacterium
ACCGGCAAACAACCCCACCCAAAATTCACGTGTATTGTTTTTCATAGCTTTTAGGTTTTCTTTTTTTCGTCCGTAATCGGTCCATGTGCCGAGCCCGTCACAAACTGACGAACAATCGGATTTTTTGTATTCTGAATTTCTTCGGGTGTGCCGATTCCGACAATTTCGCCGCGATAGAGCATGGCGATCCGGTCGGCAACCTTATAAGCACTCGTCATATCATGAGTGACGGCAACGGAAGTAACATGCAGTTTTTCCTGCATCGAAATGATCAAATCATTAATCACATCTGAATTAATCGGATCCAGCCCCGTTGTCGGCTCATCATACACAATGACCTGCGGATCATAGCATATGGCTCTGGCAAGCCCCACCCTTTTTTTCATTCCGCCGGATAGGCTTGCGGGCATTTGATGCTCAATTCCTTCCAGTCCAACCATGCGCAGCTTTTCGCGCACAATCGGCCGGATTTGATCCCGGGTCATACCCCGATGCTCTTCCAAAACAAATCCCACATTTTCCAGAACATTCAAAGAATCAAAAAGAGCGGCGCTTTGAAAAAGCATGCCGAATTTCATCTGATGCGCTTCCGCTTCTTCAGGGGTCATCGCGGAAATCGGTTTGCCGTCATAGAGAATCTCGCCCTGGTCGGGTTCAATTAACCCCGTGATCAATTTGAGCAACACACTTTTTCCGCCGCCGGAACTTCCGATCACCACCAGCGTCTCGCCTTCTTCGATCACTAAGTTGACACCGCGCAAAACTTCTTTTCTGCCGAAGGATTTGTAAAGATTACGGATTTCAATTTTCATAATCAGAAGAAATAAAAAATCGCCGTAAAAAGAACATCCGAGGCAATAATCGCGATTAACGCCACAACGACCGCGTAAGTTGTCGCGCGTCCCACACCTTCCGCTCCGTCCTTGGTATTAAACCCGTAATAACAACCGACAATCGAAATAATTCCTCCGAAAAAGAAAGCTTTGATCAATCCGGTCATCACGTCTTTTACTTGCAGAGAATCAATCGAGCGCTTGATGTATTCGTGGGAGCTAATCCCGAGCTTGAATACCGAAACCAGATAGCCCCCGAGCATACCGATTAAATCCGCGTAAATGGTTAGAGCAAAAAGCATACAAATCGCGGCCAAAAAGCGTGGCACGGCAAGATATTCAATCGGATCCATCGCTAGCGATTTCAAAGCGTCAATTTGCTCGGTAACTTTCATGGTTCCAAGTTCAGCGGCAATAGATGCCCCGACACGCCCGGCCACAACCATCGCGGTCAAAACAGGGCCTAGCTCACGGCAAATGGATAAAGCAACAAGATCGGCGGTAAACTGCTGCGCGGTAAACAACCGAAGCTGGTAAGCGGACTGAAGCGCGAGAACCATGCCCGTAAAAAGAGACGTTAAAAACACAAGCGGCAGTGATGTCACCCCCACTTTGAACATTTGATCGACAGTCGAACGCCAGCGAATCTCGCCGCGCAAAATCAATCCAAACGTCCGCACCAGCAAAATATTAATTCCGCCGATTTCCGTGGAGAAATTAATAATTCC
>CAZSVD010000228.1:0-4801 GCA_964610145.1 uncultured bacterium
TAAATAAAGCTTAGGGAATGGCGCGGTATGCCGTAAATCATAGGGTATGAACCTTGTCCGCCTTTGGGCCAAAATTTGTTTGCTTTCGATTGTGATGGTGTTTTTCTTGAGCACGCAAGTGCGTGCGGAAAACCCTGTTCAGGATATAAGCAATATTGCGGGCGGCACAGGGTCGGTTATTTCGGGAGCGTTTGCACTGCCTACGGAAATTGTCAAAGGCGGCGTATCCTCATTTCCTTTTGGAATTATTGCGGGCGCGATCCGTGGAACCTTTATGACCGTGGGTTCAGTGGTAAGCGGTGTTTTTAGTATTGCCAAAGGCGCCGCACCTTACGCTAAGTACGCTGCGTTTATCTAGCACCTCGTCACGATTAATTTTAGAGGTGACTATTATTTTCAAATTGTTGCTCACAATTTGAATTTTGACGAAGCGCTAGTCTCTTCAAAAAACTACGATTCAATTCTCCGGATGCCGGTTGTTTTTTCAAGGCATTCTTTCGCGAGCACACCGAACGTTTTTCCGGTTTCGGGATCGGTAATCTCAGCGGCGATTTCCGCGAGCGGGACCATAATAAAAGCCTGATATTGCCAATCATCGCAGGGAAGAATATCAATATCCATGGTTCTGGGAATAAACTTATTTCCCGGATCACGCATTCTGCCGAGATCCGCTTCAATTTTTTTTAGCAGAACGGAAACTTCTTCGCGTGAAAGCGGGGTTTTGATGATGCCCGCCGCGTTCCAGAAATGATGTTCGCCCGCCGGGCCCACCGGTTCGGTTTCGTAGAAATCAGAAAAAAGCATGCCGGGAAAAGCGGCTTTCAGGCGCGCGCGCGCCAGAGGCATATTCTTTTCAGGTTCGATGTTGGATCCAAGAATTAAAAGATAGACTTTCATCGGCGGCGTGTGATTTTGATGCCGACGGTTTTCGCGCCGCGAATTGCGCCGGGTTTTTCAATTTGAAGCGTCACTTCTGATAGCTCAAATTCTTTCAGTAAAAGAGCCGCAAGCCGCTCAATCAGTGCTTCGATGAGATAAAACTTACTTTGAGACACGAATTCAATGGTTCGTTTCGCAATTTTTTTGTAATCGACAGCGTCTTTTATGTTATCCGTTTTTGCGGCTTTTAAAATTGATGAGGGAAACTCGATATTAATCGAGACGATTTGCTTTTTCTTGCGTTCCCAATCAAAAATTCCGATAAGGCACGGAATTTTAAGCTCTTGAATGAATATTTTGTCAGTCATGTTAGGTAGTGTATCATCTTCCGTTTTTATGGAAACCCCCCTTTGTGAAAAATTTGGTCAATGCGGCGGCTGCGCCTATCAGGATCTTCCTTATGAGGAGGAATTGAAGGTTAAGCTTGAAAGTTTGAAGGCGACTTTGCGCGAAAAAGTGGCCCTGGAAGATTCTCTTTTTTATCCGGTGACGGCCTCGCCCAAACCTTATTTCTACAGACAGCGGCTTGATTTAACTTTGCGCAAAGTGCGCGGCGAATGGAAGCTGGGTTACATTCATCCGGTGTAGCATTATTTAATTGAGCCTGAGCAATGACCTATTGCGCGCGAAGAAATCAACGCAATGCTGCCCGGACTTAAAGCGGAAGCTACGGCTAACATTCCTGAAAAATATAAAAACGCGAATCTTGTTGTGCGCACCGATGACACCGGCAAAGTGCGTTGGGGAGGCATCGGACGGCATTCATTGCGGATGCAGCCGGAAGATTATTTTTTTACAACCGTAAAAGGCATTAAAATTTTTTACAGTCTCGAAACTTTTTTTCAGGCTAATCTTTCGATTTTAGATTTAGTGATGGATCGTTTAGCCGCACTCGAAACTTTTGACAGAAACACGGTTTTTTTTGATCTGTATTCAGGAGTCGGGCTTTTTGGTTTGGTTTTCGCGGGACGCGTAGGGCAGGTGATTATGATCGAAGAAAGTCCCGCTTCCGATAAAATCGCACGTTACAACGTGAGTTATCATAATATGGAAAATGTGCGCGTGCTGGACGGAAGCGTGGAAAATCATTTGCCCGTGCTCGCGGAATCTTTTTCGGGCCGAAAAATTGCGATGATTGATCCGCCGCGAAAAGGCTTGTCGCCGTCGGTCATTGAATGCCTGAGGCAAACGGCTGAATTACCGGTACTTTTCTATTTATCATGTTCTCCGCAGTCGCTTGCGCGTGATTTGAGCGATTTAACCGCGGACGGCAGCTGGAAAGTCGCGTCCGTGCATCCTTTTGATTTTTTTCCGAAGACTTCCCATTTAGAAACTCTCGTGAAACTGGTAAGATGATCTTATGTTGAACCCTCCGAATATTCCAGAAGACGTTGACTTCAGGGCTCGTCTTGAACTTGGCGAAAAAATTTGCGCACCGGATCTTTTTCCGAAGAAGCAGCCGCTTGAAATCGAGATTGGCTGTGGCAAAGGCCGTTTCGCGTTGCTGCGCGCCAGCGCGCATCCTGAAATCAATATGATTGCTTTTGATAAACTTTGGAAGTTTTTGAAGCGCCGGAAAAATCGTGCGGATAGAGAAGACGTTTCCAATCTTATTTTTTTAAAAGCCGAAGCGGAATTGTTTCTCGAGAAAGCCGTTCCTGATGAATCGGTTTCGATCTTTCATATGTATTTTCCCGATCCTTGGCCGAAACGAAAACATCATGCGCGGCGGACATTCGATGTGGATTTTTTAAAACAGACCTGGCAAAAAACCATACCGGGCGGACTTTTTGAAATCGCGACAGATTTTGAAGAGTATTATCAGGTGATGATGAAAGCGATTGCCGCGCAAAAAGACTGGAAACTGATCCGTGAAACGGTGAATGAGCGTATTTTTGATCCGGAATTTTTAACGAACTATGAATTGAAGTATCAGGCGGAAGGCCGTAAACTCCACTATATTGAATTGAAGAAAATGGAGAGACCCCTTTGAGAATTGCTCATTTTTTAGCGACGGCGGGAATTGATTCGCGCCGCAAGTGCGAACAGCTGGTTTTAAAAGGCTATGTTCAAATTAACGGCAAGCGTTTGACGGATTTGGGCCGCCAGGTTGACCGCGAAAACGATATCGTGACTTACCGCGGCAACAATGTTCGTTTACCGGAACCGGTTTTTATTATGATGAATAAGCCGCGCGGTTATACCGTGACCGCGGGTGATCCGCATGCCAAGAAAACCGTTTACGAGCTTTTGCCCAAAAAATTTGTACCTCAAACGCATGAAGCGATGACGCATAAGATCCGTATTTTTGCCGTGGGACGTTTGGAAAAAGAGATTTCAGGGCTTTTGCTTTTTACAAATGACGGAGATCTTTCCAATCATTTAACGCATCCGAAATATGGCGTGAGCCGTTTTTACGAAGTGAGATTGCACAAACCGTGGGAACCCAAAGATGCTCAGCATGTTTTGAAGGGCATTAAAACAAGCGATGGCCGATTGAAAGTGATGTCTTTTAAACCGGTTTCTCCGCGTGTGTTGGTGCTTGAACTTCAGCAGGGAAAGACAGGGCACATCGAAAGACTTTTCAGAAAATTAAATTACAATGTTCAGTCTGTGCATCGCGTGGGGTTTGGACCGCTGACGATGGGAACCATGCCTGTTGGCGCGTCGCGTTTTCTGACAAAATTTGAAGTAAAAGCTTTGCGTGATGCCTCAGCAAATATTTCTCCGCATACGCGTCTGAAAAAAGCAAGAACGCGTGACGGTGATTTACCATCAGATGCGGATATCGTTTCAGAGAGCGGCGACGCTTTGCCCGAGAGCTGAGATTGCGCCTTTCATTCTGACTTTTTCCATTTTTCCCGAGCGGGTGTAGTAAAACCAGCACTCCGACGGTTGTTCGTTTAGCACGAGCAGGACGCGATCATCCATCCAAAATGCGGGCTGTGATTTCAAGCTGTCGGATTGAATCGCCTCGGTTTCGATTTTATCCATCAGCATTTCGCGCTCGCAAACGGAAAGCTTGGTTTTAATTTCAAGAAAATCATCCATCACATAACGCATTGGATTGTGTTTTTTAGCGGGCATTATTTTTGCTTTCATGATCGACTCCTTTTTGCTGTTGTTCTGAACTTATCTTTTGTCGGTGCGGACTTCAAATGGTGGCGCGAGAAAAATTTTTTTGAATTATCTATTAATAGACGGGTATCGCTTATGGATAGTCTTTGGAAGAAAATCAAAAAGTTATTTAAACCTTTATTTGAAGCGTGAAGGAAGCCTGTAAAATGAAGCTGTTTCGGATGATTAAAACAGAAAGTGGCATTTTGTTCTCATCGTCTTTGAATTTGGAATGACCGACTTGAGAGCCCTCAAAATGGTCAATTTATAGCATTTGATATCAATGCCATATTTAAAGATGGTTCAATTTGTATGGCGGGCTTTTTCCGCTTTCTCGTGTATGGTATGATCTTCCGCATGACTACACAGCCATCCAAAAAACTAGATGTATTTCCGAATCCTAAGTCTGAGCGCGATTATTGGATTCATTTTGAATGTCCGGAGTTTACCTGCGTTTGCCCCAAAACAGGTCAGCCGGATTTTGCCATTATTTATATCGATTATGTTCCCGGATTGCTTTGCGTCGAGCTCAAAAGCTTAAAGCTTTATTTGTGGAGCTACCGCAACGAAGGGGCTTTTCACGAAGCCGTGACCAACAAAATTTTAGATGATTTAATTGCGGCGGCTAAACCGAGACGAATCAAAATCAAAGCGGATTTCTATGTCCGCGGAGGAATTCACAAGGTAGTTGAGGCCTCGCACGAAGAATCGTAAGTATGTCCGCGTTCTTTCGGATTTTAATTTT
>CAZSVD010000229.1:0-2289 GCA_964610145.1 uncultured bacterium
TCAAAAATATCAGCAAGATCCGTCAAGAAGCGGCCGCTTCCCGCGCCCCAATCTAAAAGCACAAACGGCTTTCCATCGGACTTTCGCTCGATCTGTTCTTCAATCCACTGAATCAAAATTTTTTTTCTCTCTCCGCGTATCTGAGCAACTTGACTTTCAACAGAAAGCTTAAAAAAATCATTCACCTCGCTTAAAGGTGAATCAAAAACACCCCAGGATGTAAAAATAGTTAAGTCGGTCAACCCTTCATCGGTTGAAAGCACCGGTTGTCCTTTAGCGTTTCGTCTTAAGTGCACTTGTTCATAAAACTGCGGCAGCTGTTCATTTTTTTCAATCATCCGATCCATTTGCTCACGCGAAAGCGGCGAGCGAATCTTGTCTTGCCAGCGCAGCTCCGACCGCCGAACCGGAATGGAAATGGTATAAACCGCGCCAACTCGTTTCTGCGTTTGATCAAGCAAGGGTTGATTTTCAATTTTTGTCGCTGAGCCGCGTCCCAAAAATAAATTGATAAAGAATTGCCCCATGCCTTTGCCGGCAAGGTTGTAAACCCGGTTCATCTCAAAGGCCCGCATCGGCGCAAGCGGTATCTGGTTTCCGGCATCCGCAATATGCACTAAAATGGTTCGCCCCTTAAGCTCCCACCAAACATCCACCGGCAAAGCAAAGTCAGCGCCATTTCCGTGAACTACCGCGTTGGTTAAAAGCTCAAACAAAATCACTTTCAACTTAGTTTCAAAACTAGCCTGACTATATCCGGCATTCGGAGCGCCGGGCAGTTCTGCGCCGCGCCCCATCCAAGCCTCACTCCAGGCGGATGACATTAACGCCGCAAGCCCTTCTAAAGTTTTGCCGATGACTTCGGGCGCTTCGCGGGAAATCTTTTTTTCTAAACCAACCCAGCGAACAACCTGCTTTTCCTTCGCAAGCAGACGCTTCGCCGCTTCGATCGGCTCAACATCGTTAAATTGTTCCGGATCGATAACTTTTATTTGTTTTGAATCAATTTGAAATTGCCGCTCAAGCGCCAAATCCCGCGCTTCGGAGCGGAGCATCCAAGTATCTTTGATTTCCTGAAAGTCAGACAAATTTTCAAACTCGGAGTAGAGTTGATCCAGCTTTGTTTCTTGCTGAGAAAGCCACTCTTGCGCGGCCAATTTTGTTTTGCCCCTCACGGCGATGCTAAGGCCGGCATATTTTGACGAATCTAAGTTCCGCAAAATTCCTGCGAGCAGAATAAAAGAATCGGGCTCAATTGTTTCCGGCGGATATCCCGCAAGCAGACCGCGCCAATAATGAACCATCAAAGCCCTTTGAATTTCTTCAGGGCTCCATTTTTCCAAAGGCTTTCCGAGCCTCATAAAAAACTCATGGTCGCTTATAGCTGTGCTAATTTTCTTTGAGACAAGCTCCCAATTGATTTGGGACTCGGGCACATTCACAAGCTCAGGCCACTGCCCCGCCTTTATTTGTCTCGGGATTTCAAGTTTCATTAGTTCTAAAAATTTTTGTTTGTGAATTATCACTTTGGCGGAAAGTGTTCCCAGCCCAAGATCAAATCCCCAGGTCCGTCCGGACTCGGGATTGATTTCTTTTAAAAAAGCTCCAACGGCTTCAAGCTGAGACTGGGCCTGCACATCTATTTTTGCGCCGACAAAACCTGCCTTGTTACCGGTCACCATCAAAAAGAAAGTGGGGTAAAATAACCCTAACCGCGCCTGCCGAGACATGCGCGGAATCATTTTTTTAATCACTTCTAAATGCTCGTTTTCGGCAACGACAGAAAAATTCAGCTCCCGTGTTTTCTGTCTTTTTACAAATAGCCAATGATTCGCATAAAATCCAAGTAGTCCGGCAACAGCGATCGCGATCGCATCGTTCGGGTCATACGTATAGCCAACCCGCCAATGTAAATATTTCGGAAACGTTTTTGAGTGAAATTCCCAAGCTAAATGCAGACCCGGGCCCACCAGAAGCCATCCGCCCAAAACAAAGTTTTTTACTCCGGCAGAAACTTTATCCAGCTTTTCCATAATCCATCCGGCGACCATCATCGTCACTCCGAGAGTCGCAAGAAAATCCGGCAACCATCCTAAAACTGAAAAATAAAACCCAAGCTTCGTGGTGATAAAATTCATTGCCGTAAAAACACCGTCCGCAATAAAAAGCCGCAGCCCTTTTTCTTTAGCCTCCTCGGAAGTTTTCGGAAGCAAAGTTGCCCTGACTTCGGAGCGCTCATTGCTGTGCCTGTCATCATCATCGTCCCAGGCGTAAGTTGTTGTCTTCTTA
>CAZSVD010000230.1:0-3563 GCA_964610145.1 uncultured bacterium
TTTAATTTGGGAAAGATAGGGTTCTTCACCCAAATATTCGGTGGGAAATGACTGCGCATCACTTGTCAAACGCTGCAAACAAATTAAATTATATTTTTCGGTTTGTTCGCGGCGCGGAAAAAGACGCGGCACACCGTCTTCCACTTCTTCATTGGATATGACACGCGCATCCAAAAAATCTTTTACTTCGCCGTCCAACTTACCCACGCGAATTTTATTGAGTACTTCCAAAAAAATTCGGTCCGTTGTTCGAACCTGATCCTGCAGAACACAGGTTTGAAAATCGGAACGTTGCCAGGCAGGCGAATCAAAACACCAACGGCGCTCCTGTCCTCGCGAAATCGGCGGCAGCTGCGCAAAATCTCCCACCGCAACAACGCGAATGCCACCCCAGGGAGCACTGCTTTTACGAACAATCCGTGCCACCTGCTCGGCGCAATCCAGCGCGTCGGAAGGAATCATCGAAACTTCATCAATGACAATGCAGTCGCATTTTTTGATGCGTTTTTTAACACGGGCGTTAGATGCGGCTTTTTCAAGAATGGCCTGCACCGGTCCCTGCATAATCCCAAGACCAAAGATACTGTGAAAGGTGCGTCCGCCAATCACAATCGCGGAAGCGCCGGTGCTGGCAAGAATATCAATCGCCACCGGTGATTCGGAGCAAAAACGGCGGATCAGAAAACTTTTTCCTGTGCCGGGGCCGCCGGTCAGAAAAACATTGCGATTGGATTGCATGAGCGATTCCCAGGCAATTTTCTGGGAACCGGTAAGTTCAATTTTTTTTGCGGTCACTAGTCAACTTCGTTGATTGAGACAATACGGAGGAACAACGAACCAATACGAGATTTTCCGTTCAGCGTTAAATCCGAAACCACAACCTGATTAATGCGGTTTTTACTGTCATCCGTCATGGAATAACGTTCCGCCCAGGTTGAATGAATTACATAATGTAATCCGTCAATTTGACCGAGATAAAGCATAATGTGATGGGGCATACGGATTAAAGTAATTCCTTCCCGTGCCACGGCCAAAGTGGCAATTTTCTGACCTTCCGCTTCAAACGGCTCAAAACGGTTCAGGAAAGTTCCGACAACGCCCTGTTCTTTGGAATTACGCGGCATTTCAATCCCCATGCTCATAAAAACATCAAATGTAAAACCGGAACAGTCGCGTCCATCCCAAAAATTTCCCCAGCCGTAACGTGCAGCGAGTAATTTAAACGCCTGACGAATGATATTGCGTTGCGTATACGGCAAACGCCCTTTGGAAACATCACTCGCTTTGCTGACATAAATTTTTTCAAGAAAAACGGATCCGCCCTTCCCGCGAACCGGAAGTAACGACTCATAGTAATTCGCATTTTCACCCTGAAGCGGCATATGCGACCCCATTTGCAGTTCAGCGCGAACTTCGGTTAATCCGGGGTTTACAAACACGGGAATGTCTTTGCCCGTCACAATCAAGAAATCACGTTTACGTTCAACATAGGACTGAAGTTGTTCCCTCGAATCAAAAATAGCCAGATCTTTGGTTTTTACCCAGCCGCGCACATAGGTCGCCTGAACATAAGACCAAACGCCATCTTTGGTCGTGTGATACACCGCGGCGGGAATCCAGGTTTTAAGCTTACTATATTGAACCATATCAAACTCAACATCATCTTTTTCCTCAAGCATTCCCACATCCGTCGGAATCGCACGCGCGGAGGCATGCTTCACCGCGGCAGCCCAGCGCACTTTAATTCTCTTAGGAATTCCGCCCATATTCATATTGGGCTTGATCTCATCCGTAAAAAAAGTCTTGGGAATATATTTATCATTTTTATTGAAGAGCTTGCGTCCCGCAATCGCATTGTACTCGCTGGTCATTAAACTTTTAATTTCGGATCCGGAAACGGTATTTTTAATTTTAAAAACATCTTTGCTGTCATTCGAAAAACGGCGGATCTCTTCATTAAATGCTTCCACCTGTTCATCCGTTTTGATGAGTTTGTCCGGAGTCTTAAGCCGATTAATCCAAAAATCCGCCTTAAACATTTCAGGCGTATCACTTGTTAAAAGAAGCGGGCCTTTGGGAAGCGGCGGAAGAGTTTTCTCAAGCTCTTGCGCCCTGAGAGGAGAAATAATAAAAAGCAAAACAATAAAAATTGCAGAGATTTTTCGAATTTTCGGACTCATGTCACTCCTGAATATCTAAATAAAATAACTTAAACATTTGTTCGGTTGAGATCGTATGCGCAGAGTTTACAAAGTTAGGCTCGCTTCGTCATCCCTTTTTTCAGAGAATCGTGCGGGCCTTCAAACTCACGTCAATCAAAGCGGCCTGCTCTGCCTTAACCATGCAGCTTAAAATCGCCTGCCCTTTCAACGAAGGATCGACTTCCAGCGTACAAAGCGAAGCGGTTCCCATATCAATCGCAAGCGGCAAATCTTTTCCGGAAAGCAAATAAGAAATGCATTCGCTGACAAAAGGCTGATGAGTTACGATCATGATCGCATTATATTCTGTCCATGATTCGAGAAACTCTTTTCTGAATTTATGGAATAAGGCCTCCGGAATTAAATTGTCTGAAATTTGAATTTCTGATTTGTACTGAAAAATATCAGCGACGATTTTTGCGGTTTCAAGAGCACGGGGGTAAGGACTGGATATAAGCGCGTCAAATTGAACACCCAGACCGACAAAACCTTTAGCCGCCTGACGTGCGCTTTCGCGGCCCTGCTGGGTCAACAAACGATCACGATCATGACCTCCGGGATGCGCGGGCTCAGCCTGAGCGTGCCTCAAAAAATGCAATATCATGGAATCAGTCTTTTAAGTTTCCCTAGTTTTTCTTTCGCGCCACCCAAATTGGATGAAATTAAATTGACGGGATTAAGTTTTGATTTTTCAGGACAGGGCAAATTTAAAAGTTCACAGCGCATTTGTAAATCCGTGCCATGGGGAGAAACCCAAATTCCAAAAAACGCCCGGGCGAAATCATACGAAGGAATCACCGTTAAAATCTTTCCCTCTTTCATCATTGCCGTCCCGCGTCCGCGAATATAGGTAAAATCATAACGATCGCCCTTTTTGGGATTGTCAAAGGCATCACTCAATTGGATAAAGTATTTTTCGACCGCTTCCGCTTTCACTTTAGGATTCGAGTAAACATTGTCTTTAATCGCCTGCACAACTTTTTCTTTGGGCACATCCATGTGATATTGAAGTATTAATGCCTGATCCACATCCGGCAACTCTACTGAAAAATCTTCGCCGTGGGGCGCATAAAAGGCCACCGTATAAATTGTCAGCAAAGAAATCGCGCTCATTTCAAATTTACGTACAGCCGTACCGGTTAATTCAAGCTGCTTTCCCCCAACCTGAATGACCCGGGCAAACTTCGCGTCGCTTCGTTCAACAGGCGGAGTTCCTTCTTCAACGGGCTTAATAAAAAAATCATCGTTTTGACTCACTGCCGCATCCGCTAAAACTGCCGCGGGATTATTTTGAGAAGCAATCATATCCATCGTACGAGGAGTTGAAATGAGTTGCGGATCACGCGCAGGAACCGCGCTAAC
>CAZSVD010000231.1:0-3717 GCA_964610145.1 uncultured bacterium
AAAACATCCAAGCTGTCATCATAGCCAAGCTTAGCCTTGATATTTATCGCGAGATAACAAATCGGTGAAGCCAAGAGACCCAAAATAATCGCTCCCATCGGCGTTACAACTCCTGCAGCCGGTGTAATGGCGACCAAGCCCGCTAAGATACCGCTCGAAAGTCCCAAGCTCGTTGCTTTGCCATGTTTAAAACCTTCTATCAGCATCCATGACAACGCGCCCGCAGCAGCCGCTGCCTGAGTCACAGTTAATGCGCGTGCCGTATCGAGACCGCTCGAAACCGAACTGCCGGCGTTAAAACCAAACCAACCAACCCACAATAAGCCTGCACCCAAAAGCGTAATCACAAGATTATTGGGATGCATTGCGGTCAGCGGATAGCCCCTGCGCTTTCCCAAATAAAGCGCGGCAACAAGCGCTGAAACACCCGCGGTGATGTGAACAACCGTTCCGCCCGCAAAATCAATTGCGCCTTTGGCGCCCAGATTGAAAAGAAACCCATCTGATGCCCAAACCCAGTGACATACGGGGCAATAAATCAATAAAAACCAAAGAGAGATGTAGATGCAATACCCCTTAAACTTGACGCGTTCCGCGAAACCGCCCGCAATCAAAGCCGGAGTAATAATCGCAAACTTACCCTGAAACATCGCAAAAATATATTCCGGAATTCCGGCGCTCGTAATTGTGTTTTCAATGCTCTTGAGGAAAAGAAGCCCGGAGCTCCAACCAATCCAGCCGCCTAAAACATTCGGACCAAAAGAGAGCGCATATCCACAAACCACCCAAAGAACACCGACAATGGCCATTGCGGCAAAACTATGCATCATGGTAGCTAACACATTCCTGGTACGCACCAGACCACCATAAAAAAGTGCTAATCCCGGAACCATTAAAAGCACAAGCGCTGTTGATGTGAGCATCCAGGATGTAACGCCGGTATCGACTTTGACCTCGTCAGCGAAAGCAATTTTTGAAGCCAGTAATGTGAAAGCAAAGAAAAAACCTGCTTTCCATCGATTTGAATTCATACAATCTCCCTTTAGATAATCAGTTCTTAAAAAATAAAATATTTAGTAGGCCGACAAGGTAACTTTTACGACCAGAAAGAAATTTCAGCTTTGAAAAGCAGAAATATAAAGTTGGATTAATTTCAAATCTTCCTCAGCAAGATCTACGAATTGAATTCCTGCTCGTAACCTTAATCCTGAAGGAGTGGGCTTGCGTGTCACCCAGGCGACCTTACCTAAGACCGAAACTTCTTCCCGGTTCGGATCCAGCTTCAGACGAAAAAAAAGAGTATCTGCCTTCTTGATTCCACCCAATGCTTTAAAAGCCAATCCTTCCGCCTGAATTCCTGGAGCGCTAATTTGGAACCCACTCGAAGATAAGTCCGTGACATGAAAGCTTAAGCCCGATTCTGAAAGATCAAAAATATTTGCCAACTCAACCGATTTGGTCAACTTTGAAAAACCAATTTTCACTAATCGGCAAAGTGAAACACGTACGTGTTTGCGGCGATTTTGATCTTTTTTAGGGGCCATGCTTATACCATTCCTTGAATTACCATCGAATCAAATCCGAATATTTTCCAACAGAAGTAAAAAATTTTCAGGTCAAGATTCTTCACTAATGCCACCTTACTTAACGACAGTCACCTTGATCATCTTAATTTCTTTGATGGGCTTGTCACTTCGGTCACGGTTCACCATCGAAATTTGAGTGGCAACATCCATTCCGGAAGTCACCTCTCCAAATATAGCATGTCTTCCATCAAGCCAGGGTGTTGGAGCCACTGTAATAAAAAACTGGCTCCCGTTTGTATTGGGACCCGAGTTCGCCATGGAAAGAATCCCAGGCTTACTATGCTTTAATTTAGGCGAAAACTCATCCGCAAACTGGTATCCGGGACCACCCATGCCTGTGCCGGTGGGATCACCTGTTTGAATCATAAAATCAGGAATCACGCGATGAAATATAATTCCGTTATAAAAACCTTTTTCGGCCAGCTTCACAAAATTTTCAACCGTTTTAGGAGCCTCATTTGCGAATAAATTAGCTTCAATCACACCCATTGTCGTTTCAATTTTAACTTTCACAATGCCCTCTTCTTTTTGAGTTGGAGTTGGAGAAACCTGAACCGCCGGAACAGCCGCAGCAACCACAGCGGGCTTTGCCGTCTGAGCAGCGGCGCGTGCCTGCGCATCTTTAACTTCCTGACAAGCCACACAAGGTGCGGTATCGGGTGTTAAAGTTTGAGCTGTTTTATCGGATGACGCGCAAGATGATAACAAAAATAACAATCCAATTAAAATAAAACGATTTTTCATAATTCCTCCCAATTCAAACAGACTGTATTGTATTCAAAAAATAGCTTTAGCGGAAAAAAAGCACCGTCACCAAAATAAAAACGGGAATTAAAATGGCGATGGCCCACAGCATATACCCAAAAAATCCCGGCATTTTAACCCGCGCATGCTCTGCAATAGCCTTCACCATAAAGTTGGGGCCATTGCCGATGTAAGTATTCGCCCCCATCAAAACAGCTCCGCAGGAAACCGCCTTCAGTAACATCGCCCCCTGAGGATGATGCATCAGTCCGCTTAACCCGTCTCCCGCCAAGCCTAAGGCTCCTTTCGAAAGACTCGTAAACGTAAGATAAGTTGGCGCATTGTCCAAAAAGCTTGAAAGAAGCCCGCTCACCCAAAATAATTTCCACGGATCATTCACATGCAAACTGGCTCCCTGAGTTTCTAAAATCAATAATGCCGGAATCATCGCCAAAAAAATTCCCGCGAAAAGCACGGCAACTTCGATGATCGGAGCAAACCCAAAATGATTTTTTTCATAAATCGCCTTAGGAGTTACCTTGTAAGATACAAACGCAAGCAAAGTCATACCCAAAATTTGCACTGCCTTTGAAATCACCGCGCCAAAAGGCTCTCCCAAAATCGGCGCCCCGGACATGGGATAAATCCAATATCCGCTAACCAAAATAAGCGTTATAACAAGTGCAAGAAATCCAAAATTACGTTTCCCTTCTACTCCAAACCGATCCGAAAGATATCCGTCATTTTTCCGCAGAATATTCTTTGTATCCTGATGCTCGCGATGAAACCAATAAGTATCCATAGCAAAAAAAGTGACTCCCAACATTGCATTCACGAAGAGCCACTCCGGCCAAAGCTGGAGCGTCCATCCAAAGCTGATCCCTTTCAAAAAACCGAGAAAAAGCGGAGGGTCGCCAAACGGAGTTAACAACCCTGAACAGTTTGAAACAATAAAAATAAAAAAAATAACAATGTGCGATTTATGCTGCCGCATATGATTCGCGCGCAAAAGCGGACGAATCAATAGCATGCTCGCTCCTGTTGTTCCGATTAAATTGGAAAACAAAGCTCCGATCAGAAGAAAAAAACAGTTCACCCACGGAAGACCGGCAAATGATCCGCGAATATAAATTCCACCGGAAATAACGAAAAGAGCCGTCATTAGACTCAGAAACGCTCCGTAATCTAAAACCGTACTAGCCAGCAAATGCCAGTCCCGTAAAAGAAAAAAAACCGCGGAAGGAAACCCCAAACTAAGCGCCACCACAGCTTTGTTTTTATGATTTTCCCAAAAATGACTCAGGAAAGCAGGCAGGAATGCCAGACTTGCTAAAAGTAAAACAAAAGGCCCCACAAATAAAGCAATTTGAAAGGTATTGATTTGCGA
>CAZSVD010000232.1:0-4233 GCA_964610145.1 uncultured bacterium
AATAAGCAGCATCCCGCGAAAGACATTGAAGTCCGTAAGATCGCAAATCAGGTTGAACAGGTTTTGCAAAAGAAGGACAAAGAGATCCTAAGAAACTTCTATGGTAAGAAACAGGAATGGATGACGGGAGAAGTGAGCGCAGAAGCGTTTGGTATGTATTTAAAAGAAACGGCTGAAAAGTATGACATCAATATTGAAATGTCCACTGAACTGCTTGGAATGGTGCGTCAGCAGAGAAAGCTGAAGGAGTTGGAAGGAACGAAGCTCTTTCGTGATATCGAGACTTACATTCGCGCGGTTAAGGATCAGTTAATTCAGAATGAAACGGAGAAAAGTAATGCGAGCGTAATCCGTGATTTAGATCAACGCACCGAGTTGCTGCGCACGCTTGAGAAACTCGTCAAACTTGAGTTGTCGCGTCCCGAATGGAACCGCTTCAAAACCGCAGATATTAAACAGCAGATTTTAAAACAGGATGAATTGGTTTATCACCTGGCGTTTTACGCAAGCGCTGAAGAACGCGACGAAGTGTTTTTTAAAAATATTACTGCTTTCACGGCAAAGGATACTACGAATGAAAACAAAGTGATTGTGGCGGGCGGTTTTCACGCAGAAGGATTAACCATGCGTCTCAAGGATGCGGGTATTGGCTATGCCCTCGTGATGCCTAAGATTAATCAAATTCCTGAAAACTTAGCGTATCGCTCACAAATGCGCGGTGAGGTTTCATGGAAAGATTACTTTGAAGTTGAGAACGGCCGCATTCATCTTTACAAAGCGTTTGTCAGAGCGGTGCGCGATAAATTGATGAATCGCACGAAAGACGGAGCGTTAAGCGACACAGGCATTCAAATGCTGAAAGCCTGGCGTGATCAAATTATCCGTGATTTGTCGGATCAGGGAAAAGTTGAGCGTGCGGCTTGGTATACGCGTTATATGGATGAAGTGGTCAATGAAAGTCTGAAGCATACCGACGGCGATAAGCTGATGTCAAAGGTGGATAACTTCATTCGTGGATTGCGCGGGTTAGAACAGAATAATCAAATCGACAAAGACCATATCGCTCAACTTCTGAAAGCCAATATGGTTGCTCCTTCGACAGCTGTAGATTTGGGCTCTTCAGACAGAGTTTTAACAACCGAAGGTCTTATGGCGGCGGCAGCGCAAGTTAAGCAGGCGGGGGCAATCGTACTAAACGGGATCAAATATGATTTACAAAGTCCGTCTGGCGACAATTTGATCACACAGGCTGTTCCTGCACAAGCAGTAGAAGATGTTAAATCCAGCAACACGATCCGACCTGAATTAACACAAATTATTCCTTTTGACGGAGATGCTTTTAAAGCTGCCGTTTCCACGGTGAGAAGCCAAGAACAACAAATGAATCCAAAGTTGGATACAGCTAACAGGGATCATGATTATTCTCCTGAAGGTTTTTCTCCCGAAATGGATAAATTTCAAATAGCATTGCAGCAGGGCGATGTGGAAAGTGCAAAGACGGCATTGCAAGCGGCAATGCTTGGTCAAACTACTGATCCAGGTGCGAATAGGTACAACACCGTGGCTTATAATCTTGCCGCATCAGATGCTCAAGTTGCTAGAAAGCAGATTTTGGGCATGCTCAATCATCCGGATTTCTTAGTGAATTATCGGAAAGCAAACCCCGTCAGATCCGAATCGCGGAATTTTAAGGATGAGCTATCGAAAGGCCAAGTTGTTTTAACCTTTGAAAGTTTTAATCGAGAAAATAACGGACTTATTGGTGGTTATGAAGTCAAAGCCATGTCGGATGGTAATGGAAAATACAATTTAGTCTATGAAATACCGTCAGCTGACTATGAGATGCCCAGAAGAACTGATTGGTCAGGCAGAAATCCAAAGTTTGTCTTTGAGAAGCCCGCTAGCTGGACCGGACGGACGACCCAAGAGCTCAAAGGGTTGACGCTTGATGAAGCTGTTGCGCGATTAAATGAGTTTTTTGTGAAGGCTGATCAAGCTCTGAACTACCAGGGAGAAAGCCATGGTGAGTCACTAAGAGGTTTTAAAGCTTGGGTATCAGCTCAGTTCCGCTCTGAATCGCAGGATACTCCATCTGAAGAGGATGTTAGAAAAGATTTAGAGGCTCAAAAGCTCAGCGATTTCATTGGGCTGGAGCTTATTAATGGAGATGGAATTGGTATCCGTCCTAATACGCTTATAGATGCGTTTAATAAGGGAATGATCAAAGCCCGTTGGGTGAAAAGCAGTGACCCTCAAAAGAAGCCTATCATCGTTTATTCAATTGCTGAATCGGCAAAAGATGTTTCCGATGCTTTGCAAATAGTAAGCAAAAAAGTTATGGAGGAGGCTGTATCAGGAAAGTCTTCGGATTCTATTATGGTCGATGAGCGCATTGGGACTTTTAAAAATGAAATCAATTCGCCTATGTTTGTGTCTCATGAGATGAAAGAGGATGATGCAATTAGGGAAATTTTTGCCGGAAAAATAAAAGCGGTAGGAGAAAAACTTATTTTCGTAAAAGGTGCCCAGCCGGCTTCCGCGGCTGGCTCCGAAGTGCGGGATTTTGAGGATGGACGGCCCGTTGTTGAAGCCTCTACAGGTCTTGAGCGGTGGAATGTTAATTTATTGTTAGAGTACATGCTTAATCCCGAAAATATGACAGCGGGGACCTATTCTCTGAAAGAATTTATTGAAAAATTAAACAACGAACTGCGAAAGAGAGACAGAAATCAGATCGTAACATCAGAAATTCTGAAAACTCTTTTTGATCTTTTTCGCGCTAGATCCCAAACAACTTCTATTGTGCTTGAAGGAGATACATTTACAGTTGTGCGAAAACCGGCAGTCAAAGCTCAAACTATTGACGATTTAAAAAATAGCGAACAATTCCGTGATCGGCCTTTTATTATGATAGGCGGGCCAAGCAATGTGATGGAAAATTACCAACCATCAATTGCTGTTACACAGGCGTTATTGCGACAGATTCAGCAAGCGAATCCGCGTGCGGTTATTCTTGTCGGTACAACGATGGCTGGCTATGGAGCGATTGTTCAAACTATAGCTAAAGAAATGGGGCTCACGATTGTTAGCGTTCTTCCATCTTCTAAGATGCATTGGGCTGGTGAGGCCGATGCTTACCTTGAAGCGGGGGTTGAATGGGGCGACCAATTGTACTTAAAAACAATTACAAGTGCGGCGGAGGCAATTTTTACTGTTGAGGGATATTTAGGAACAAGAAAAGAGTTTACGGCCTTCAGAGAATTAGAAAAGAAGTCATTTAGAATTCGTCTCGACATGGATGCAAATGAACAAAATCTTGCAGGGCGAGTTGCCCTGGCGTTGAATCCGGAAATTCAATCAGGATCTGAAATTGACACTGCAAGGGAGTGGGGCTCGATTTCTCCCGAAGAGGCAAGAGTAGAGATTGCAAAAAAATACAGTCATCTTGCCGCCAAAAATGATGGGGGAAAGCTTACGGCTGTCCAAAAACACCAGCAACGTCAGGATATTCTTCAAACATATGGTCTTTTAATAGAGGACGGGCAGCTTGATTATGATAATTTTTATACAAACTTTATTTTAAATGCATCAAATAAGTCGAAAGAAGATTGGTTGAAAGAATATGAAGTTGTAACTACTTTTATTGATGAGGTGGAGTATAGAATTACTGATTCGGATTTAGAAAATTTTGCAAGGCAAATACATGATAATGGGTATTGGCGCGGTGTGAAGGCGGCGATTGATACGGCTAATGTAAAGGACGTAAGTCATCTTCAGCTTGGTTTGGCGCCTGAATCGGACACCGGCATTGAATCTTTCTTAACTCCTGAAGGAGTTGAAAAGTATCGCTCTCGTTTCAGTAAATCTTCGGGATATAAAATTATGCTTTCTGATATTAATCCTGAAAAGCGCGCCGAATTCTTTGAAAAATTTGCCTCCCAAAAGGATCAGCCATCAATTGCTGCATTGTTAGCAACGAATGTCAATCCCGCAAAAATCCAAATATTCAACGGAAACTTTGGAAGTTGGGATAGCTTGGAGAAAGAGGCAGCGCGCTATGCGGATTCAGCCGCGCGAATTCAGACGATGCGTGGAAACCAAAGCTCCGCGATGGCATCCGCTTTTGCCTTAACGCGTGTTCGGCAAGATTTGACTTTTGCTCAAATGGATTATGCAACGGCAGTCATTTGGCGCTATAAGGGGCATTGGAGTGGAAAAGATGCTTGGGAGCAG
>CAZSVD010000233.1:0-2846 GCA_964610145.1 uncultured bacterium
TGAGGATCGCGGATAAAAATAGACAGCAACACAGTCGCCGATCCAAATATGTCATCTGGCGTCAGGATCGAGACTTTTTTGTTATTGATCATCTCGCCGTAGCTTTTCAGGCCTTTCGATAACGCTGCGCGCAGGCCCTGAACGTGCGTACCACCTTCTGCCGTTGGGATGGTGTTGCAGTATGAGCTTAAAAAGCCGTCCTGCTCTTCTTCTGTCCACGCAATGGCGAATTCACACCGGCCTTCACCGTCGGCAAACTCAACATCGCCGTAGAATGGCTTTGGCGTTAGTGATGTTTTTCTATCAACTAATGAATAAAGATAATCAAGTATTCCATTAGGAAATTTAATATTTTCACTTGATGGAATACCCTCTATTCCCTTTAGAAGGGATGGCTCGCATTCCCAACTAATTTCCACACCACGGTAGAGATATGCTTTGGATCTGGCTAATTTATATATTGTTCGGGGATTAAAAGCTGCTTCTTTACCAAAAATATCAATATCAGGCACAAAACTAACCGTTGTACCCTGCTCTTTTGTTGAGCCAAGTTTTTTTAATTTACCCTGTGAATGTCCACGACTATATTTCTGTTCATAAAGGTTTTTTTCACGTGCAACAGTTACGATCATTTCACTTGAAAGGGCGTTGACAACCGAAGAACCAACACCATGAAGACCGCCGGACGTGTTGTAAATCTTGCCACTGAACTTACCGCCAGAGTGAAGCGTTGTAAAAATAACCTCGAGCGCTGACTTACCAGGAAACTTGGGATGATTATCCACAGGAATTCCGCGCCCGTTATCACTAATGGTGATTTTATTGCCGGGCTCCAAATGGATATTGATACGCGTTGCAAATCCCGCGACAGCCTCATCCATTGAGTTATCCAGAATCTCATTGACCAAATGGTGCATGGCCGTTTCATCGGTTCCACCAATATACATACCCGGACGCTTGCGGACAGGCTCAAGTCCTTCAAGAACTTCGATGTCGGCGGCTGAATAATCACCCTTGGCGGCTGATTTGAGTTTTTTATTTGTTTCTTTCATGACGACACACATTAATTCTTTCTGATGTAATAGGCAATATATACAGTTTGAAAAATCGCCCCTATAATAAGGGCAGGTTTATTTTTATGTTATAAAGAGGCGTACGCCCATGACCTACGAAAACCCGGATTACGATACCTGCCCCTCGCTGCGGACCATTGCCATGCCCGCAAATACTAATGCAAACGGTGACATCTTCGGCGGGTGGATTTTATCCCAGATGGATCTTGCCGGCAGTGTTATTGCCACACAAACCGCCAAAACGCGTGTTGCGACTGTTGGCATTGAAGCCATGAGTTTTCACAAGCCCATCTATGTCGGCGATGAAATCAGTTGCTATTGCAAGGTCAAAAAAATTGGTCGCACCTCAATTGCCGTTCATGTTGAAACATGGGCGCGTGCCCGTCTGGGTGAAAAAGCTCACAAAGTGACAGAAGGCACTTTTACCTATGTCGCCATTGACGCTGACCGAAAACCTGTTCCCGTTATTCGCCCTCAAGAAAAAGGATAATGTCATGCCAAAAACTTCCTCGTCAGGAAAAGCCTCTCTCGTTATTGCGGCCGTGACCGTCATTGCAACAGCCCTGTTCTTTTCAGGCGCACCTGCACATGCATTCCTGGAAAAGTTTTTTAAAAAAAATGCAGCGCCTCAGAAAACTGAAGAGCTCAAATATGTCATCAATGACGATGCTTCGTTTGATGAAAACAAAAAGACGTTTCACATGCGTCCGTACAATAACCCAGCGCTGGAATTCGACATTTCAATTCCCAAGACGTGGACTAGTCAGGAATTAACAAATAAAGATACCCCGATTGTTAAAGACACTGACCTTATTACAGATGTCGCCCAATTCAAAAGCGAAATGATCGGAACCTCGCGTGTGTCTGTGTCTGTTTCATTTAAAACGCTAGACAAGGAAATATACGCCAAAGATTGGCTTAAAAATTATATTCTTACCAACGGATATGCCCTGCAGGATGACGTCCAGGAAAAAGGGGGGAAATATGCCCAGGCATATTACACGTCTGTCACTGATTTCACCAACTACTATACGATGATATCGGCTCAGATTAACTCGAATTACATCATATTATGCCGGTTTGATCTGCCTCTGAACATGAAAGACTATCTGAGCTTTGCTCAGAAGAAAATTGTCGAGTCCTTGCAAATTACAAACACAAAAACCGATTTTATCGAGATCCAAAAGGGGTATACGATCGTCGACGCCTTAAAATTCAACTACCCCATCACATGGCAGCCAGATAGCCCTGATTTCAAAAACATGTCTCGACTTTCTATTGGGTTCCTGAACCACACGCAGAAAAAAGTAGGGTTTCGAATTATTGATACAACTGAAGGGTATATGAACTTTCTGACGGTCCGCCGTTCCGGCGACACAAACCTAAAAAAAGAGCTTCTCAATTTGAAAACCCACTTTTCAGATATGATGGGGCTGGATGTGACAAAACTGGTTCTCAGCCAAAAGCCTGAAATCCTGTCAAACAGGTTCATTTTTGCAAGATACGAAGTCTATGAAACAGAATATAAAAAAGGCGGTCCCAAAAGCCCCGAAATACGGTTGGTAACGCTCGGCGACAAAGATTGGTATGTGTTTATTTATATGGTGACGCCGTCGGCAATTGATAGCTTCCCCACTTGGGCGCACAACGTCAAATGCTTCGATATTATCATCAAATCCATCCGATGATGCACGCCCACTAGGGGCAAAAGCCTTAGACCGAGTAGTACATCGAAAACTCGATCGGGTGCGGCATGGTTTCATATGCCAGCAA
>CAZSVD010000234.1:0-2311 GCA_964610145.1 uncultured bacterium
ACTTCCCTGCCACGGGGTTTGCGTTGGCCGAGCCGGGCTCGTTCTATCTCAGCAATCGAAATGACGTGATAGCCCCAATTTTTTAAAAATTTCATTTGAAGCTCAAATGCTTCAAGCGTCACGAAATTACCGGAAGCGCGCGCATCGCTTTCCGATCCAATAAAGTGATACATCAAAACGGGAATTTGACCGGGCAAAGGAAAAAAAATAAAAAAGATCGAAAATAGGAGTGCGCTGACAGCGAGAATAGAAATTAAAAAACGAGATATTACTTTTTTAAACATGTCTAATTATAGGATATTCACAGGGTCCATGTCCCATGCGACTTGAACTCCGGAGGGCTTTTTTACTTTTAAAAGCGCCGCGTAAAGTTTTGCGGGTGTTGTTCCGTCATGAATTTTAAGCATGACATGCCAGCGAAAATGACCGCGCAGTTTGTAAAAAGGAAGCGGTGCTGGCCCAATCAAATCACCTTGAGCGATCGCAGGTATCACTTTTCTAATCTCTTCGCGGATCACCCGTGCATGTGTGTAGGCTTTATTTTCATCCGGTGAGCGGATCAAAATATTCAGAAGTCGTGAAAACGGCGGATATCCTAATTCTCGGCGCATCGGCAAAGCATATTTGAAAAAACCATGAAAATCTTGCTTTTGTGCAAATTGAATTGCGGGATGATCAGGATTCAAAGTTTGTACGTAAACTCGCCCAGGTCGATCTCCCCGGCCTGCCCGGCCCGCGACCTGCGTCAGTAATTGAAAAGTTCGTTCGGTGGAACGAAAATCGGGAAGTTTGAGGCCGATATCGGCCAAAATAACTCCGACCAGCGTGACATGCGCAAAATCAAAACCTTTTGCGATCATCTGGGTTCCGATCAGAATATCAATTTTTCGGTTTCGAAATTGATCCAGAATATCCTGATGAGTCCCGCGTTTCTGCATAGTATCCGCGTCCAATCGGGCAATGCGGGCGCCAGGAAAAAGTCTCGCGGTTTCACTTTCCACTTTTTCCGTGCCGAAGCCGCTCATCTTAAAAAAGCTTTGAGGCTTTTGCTTTTCAAGTTTTGCGAAAGGAATGCGGTCATTGCAATAATGACACAGCAATAAATCATCTTGTTGGTGATAAGTCATCGGAATATCACAGCGCTGGCATTTCAATATTTCCTGATCGCCTGTCGTGGCCTGAATAAAAGTCGAAAATCCGCGACGATTGAGCAGCAGCATCGTTCCTTCGCCGGCTTTCAGATTTTTTTCAATTTCCGTGCGAAGCGGCGGAGAAAAGATAAGCCCCTGCCGCGGATCTTTCGGATATTGTTTCAAATCGACCAAGCGGACATCCGGCAATTTTTTTCCGTCCACGCGCTGCGTCAGTTCAAGTCCCGTAAACTTTCCGCTTTTGACAGCGGACATGGATTCCAGAGTCGGTGTTGCAGAGCCCATCAATAATAACGCACCTTCAATGCGGCAGCGTTCGATGGCGGTGTCGCGGGCATGATAACGCGGTGTTGTCTCTTGTTTGTATGAAGTTTCGTGCTCTTCATCAATCACAATCAGCCCCAGATTTTGAATAGGAGCAAAAACGGCGGAACGCGGCCCCAAGACCACACGGCGCTTCCCTGAGCGAATCCGTTGCCAGGCCAAAAAGCGCTCCCGGTCCGTCATTTTGCTGTGCAGCATTTCGAGCGCCTCGCCGAGTTCCTTTGCGAAAAAAAACTTAAGCTGCTCGGTTAGCGCGATTTCAGGTACCAGGCAAATTGCTGACTTGCCTTTATCTAAAGTTGACCGAATCGCACGAATATAGAGTTCGCTTTTTCCGCTTCCGGTAACACCTAAAAGCAGCGCGGGCTTTGGATTTTTTTCAGCAAGAGAAGCTGCAATGATTTTAAACGCATGCTCCTGTTCCGGAGTCAGTTTTCTTGTATTTTGAGCGGGATGATTTTCGGCGGTCAATTCCGGCTCCGGCTTTTCTTTGGGAGGTTTTCCAAACTTTACCCAGCAGGGCAAAGCATTTTCAATCGCCTCTCCCCAACTGCAGCCGTAAAAATCAGCCACCCATTTTGTGAGCGCGAGCATTTGGGAATCAATGACGGGGGTTTCATCTAAAACAGCCAGAATTGATTTTGTTTTATATTCAGAAACGGGAACATTGGTTGCAACGACATAACCCGTTGCTTCACGATTTTTAAACGGAACATGGACGCGCATCCCCGGCTGAAGCTTTTCTTTGAATTCCAAAGGAATCTCGTAAGTGTAAAAATGTTCAAGAGGCAAAGGGATTGCAATCGCGGCAAACGAAGATTGAACGCTGCTCATGC
>CAZSVD010000235.1:0-1989 GCA_964610145.1 uncultured bacterium
TCACCAGCACTAAACGCTGTCTCAGCAGCTAGTAGTGTTGATTTTATCCTAAAACGATCTGCTGATCGCTCAACAACAAGCATTGTCTGTTCAAGGACAGCAGCCGCCATAATTAAATCTTTATCTCCCCGGACAGCAGCTTAGGTAAAAGGCTATCCCGCGTAGCAGAGAGAATTTTTATCTGCTCCGTTAAGTTTCGCATTTCTTCAAATAAGGGGGCAACAATTTTTGCAAAAGCTAAGTGCACCGCATCCTTAGCTTTCAGAAACGGGATCGAGTTCATATTTTTTTGATTTAATTTCATCTGTACAGCCCCGGTAACATATGGTGCAATTACTGCCTGTCGTAAAAAAAGTAGTATATTCTCCTCTGAAACGCCTGCCTTACCCTTGAGCACGTGAGCATGATTATTAACCCAAAATTTTCCCCAAACGTATTGGGTAACAGGTTGCCCGTCTGCGTCCATAACACTGCCATCTTCCGCCATAAGGACATAGATACCATCAAAAATAAAGTTATCTACATAATCCATGACAGATGCGGCACCGTAATATGGGTATGCGCCTTTTCTTTTCTCGCGTTCTCGATTAGATAGAGGTATCCGCTTTGAGTCGAAATTCTCTATCACATCCCCCAAATCACCCCAGCGCCAATCTAGCGGCATTTCATTTCCTTGCTCATCAATTACAAATACGTCAGGAAAAAGAGCGGCAGTTTCGGAGAGAGACTCGTATTGTTCGGGGGAAAGCTGGTCAAGTTCAGTATCGGATTTACCGCTGATGGCTGACATTGCCGCACGAAGAGGATCGCGGCCTTCGGCTTTCGCCGCAATTTTCGCTTTGACCGAATCAAAATCGACAAACCATGATTTAAAAATCGCCTGCGCCATCTCTTCAAGCGTTTGATTAATTTTGGTATTAAGATGAATTTTTTGAGAAATAATAAAATATATATCCCCTATAAATTCCTGAACTTTACGGTTTTTGGGGACGGGCAATAAAAGCTTATCAAAATCACCCTTTTTGAAATGGGGAATAAGTGTTCCTACATGCATCTGCTCGATCTTCTCCTGAACGCTCGACGATCGCAAAACCGCCAGTAAATACTTCGGATAAACTCGTTCCGGGTTCGCCCGAATAGCAACCATATCTTGGGCAATGCAAAAATCCACTGGATCCGGAACTAAACAAACTCGCCCGGGAGTAGCCTTATTAACAAAAATAATGTCGCCGGGCTCTGGGTGACATCGAAACCAAGTGTCATACGTTTCTTGAGAAACATAACGCACCTTGTCATAGGTGGGGTATAGAAACTCATTTCTAATACAGTTCGTGGCAATTAAGGGAATCCCGCGCTCTGCCGTGGGGCAAGTTTTACCACGGTTATCTATAATCTCATTAAGGAGTTGAGAAAACGGAATTTCCTCAGTCTCCATATCCCAACCTAGTCAAATTTATTTTGATCTGGCTTTCCAACGTAGCACTCGCCTCAAACTGACTCTTCAGCTGCGCTGTGAGTCTTTTCATTTTATCCGCAAAAGGCTCGTCATCCTCTTCGATATCTTTGGCGCCAACATAGCGACCGGGCGTCAGCACATGATCGTGCTTGCGAATTAAATCTAAATCAGCGGCCTTCGCAAACCCCGGCGCGTCAACTTCCTGCCCGCTTTGCCATGCGTGAAGCACATTGGCGATTTGATGGATATCGCTAACAGTAAAATCACGCAAGACTCGGTCTTTCATGTACCCCATTTGCCGGGCATCGATAAAAAGAAACTTTCCGCGACGATCCACAAGTTTTTGTTTTGCTTTTCCAAGATTGATCTCGCGCTCTGCTTTATTCTTGGTCAAAAACCAAATGCATGCAGGGATTTGGGTGTTGGTAAAAAGTTGCCCTGGCAGGGCCACCATGCATTCAACAAGGTCTTCTTCGATTAATTTTTTGCGAATTTCACCTTCGTTATTTGTATTGGAACTCATGGAACCGTTG
>CAZSVD010000236.1:0-1995 GCA_964610145.1 uncultured bacterium
AAAATTTGCGGCATCCTGACCGAATCAAGCTCAAAAGGCAAAAAACTTGAATATGTCGTTGTGGGAATCGGTTTAAACGTAAACAGCACAGCCGAAACCCTCATCCCCGAAGCAACCTCCATGCGAATCGAGAAACAAAAGCACTATGATCGCGCGGAGGTTTTAGATAAAATCTTGCGTGCGTTTGAAATTCAAAGTTCAGAATTTTGCGCTTTAAAAGAGATGACAAAGTGACAACACCATCAAAAATTCTCCATCTGGTTGATATCGGAAACACAAGTGTGACCTACGGCCAGGTCATTAAAAACAAACTTTCCCGTCCCGAATCTCTTCCGATTGACAAAGTCCCAGAAAAAATCAAAATTTGTTCAAAGAGTGGATCAAAAATTGAAAATATCGTTTTAATTTCATCTGTTGTCCCAAAAAACACTGGTTTTTTAATATCGGAACTTAATTCACGCGGTAAATTTGAAATTTATGAACTCGGAAAAGATATCTCCGTTCCGCTTAAAAGCCTCTATCAAAATAATTCAAAATTGGGAATGGACCGTAAAATTAACGCTTTTGGAGCTATCGAATCTAAAAAAACACCCTGTTTGATCTTTGATTATGGGACAGCACTTACGTGTGATCTGATTGATGAAAAAGGCGTTTTTTTAGGTGGGCTGATTATTCCGGGACCATCAACTTCTCTGAAAACATTACTCGATAACACGGCTTTGCTTCCTAAAATTTTCAAACTTCGCCAAGAACCAGGAAAGCCGTATGGACGCAATACAAAAGAATGCATCCAGCACGGGGTAATTCAGGCTTATGCGGTTATGACTGACGGACTTATCGCTAAGCTATCAAAAGAATTCAAAAAAAAGCCGCATGTCATTATCACAGGCGGATTTTCATCATTTATTGGAAAGATTATTGATTCTAAAGCTGAAATTAATCCTGCCCACACTCTTCAATCGATGCTTTCACTTTGGAGAAGGGTTTCTTAGACCTTAGAACTTGTTTCTTTAATCCACACCAAGTGTGTCAAATTAACTCAATTTGACAGGCTTTTTAAGCCTTCTCCCTATACAAACCGCTGGCATAAGAATTGATTAGAAAATCTAATTGAAACCGGGGTTTTTATCTATACAATGAACGCCCCTGGCACTCGATCAAATCAAGTGCTAACGCAATCTTAATTTTAGAGAATCAATAAGCTGCTCAAAAGGATTGAGATGCTAGGCGCAAACAAGCGCCCGCGGAGGCGTAGTGAAACCTACGCCGCACAAGGAAGTGCGGCTTGCAACGACGCAGATCGGTTTTTTTCAGCAGCGACTATCGAAAAGGAGAACAACTCAAATGGCTAAGCAAATATTATTTGATGAAGCAGCGCGTAAAGCAATTCAACGCGGTGTTGATAAACTCGCTAACGCAGTTAAAGTGACACTCGGACCCAAGGGTCGTAACGTTGTCATTGAAAAGAAATTCGGTTCCCCCTCCATTACCAAGGACGGTGTAACCGTTGCAAAAGAAATTGAGCTGGATGATGCCTATGAAAACATGGGCGCGCAAATGGTTAAAGAAGTTGCTTCGAAAACTGCTGATATCGCCGGTGACGGAACAACCACAGCGACAATTCTTGCCCAAGCAATTTACCGCGAAGGTTGAAAAAACGTAACGGCAGGCGCTAACCCTCAAGAATTAAAGCGCGGAATCGACAACGCTGTGGAAGCCATCGTCGGAGAACTGAACAATCTCGCGAAACCGGTTGGCAAAGAAAAGAAAGAAATCGCGCAAATTGCCGTCATCGCAGCAAACTCAGATGAAACCATCGGCAACATTATCGCGGAAGCCATGGACAAAGTCGGCAAAGACGGCGTCATCACGGTTGAAGAAGCCAAAACCACCGAAACAACTCTCGATGTGGTGGAAGGTATGCAATTCGACCAGGGCTATCTCTCGCCTTACTTTGCAACCGATACTGACAATATGGAAGCGGTTCTCGAAGAC
>CAZSVD010000237.1:0-6673 GCA_964610145.1 uncultured bacterium
AAATTGCTTGCGTCAGGCTTCAGAGGGCTTTGTCAGCTATTACAAAACACATTATCAGCCCTCACCCGTGGTTGTTCGTTCTGACGGCGAATTAATTTCAAGCGCGCCTTATTTGGTTCGTGGGCTTGGATCCTTCTATACGCCTTACGCCGAGGGCCAAAATAATTGGACATACAGCGTTGAGATGTCGCGCGGAAAAGACTCGCAAACTCTGGCTTCAGGCACGTGGCCCGGACCGCAAGCCATATACGGTGTAAAGACGGATCAGGCTCCCATCTGCGCGGTCATCGAAAGAGAAAAACCTCTCAGCGCAAAATAAAGCGAAGCATATAAAGGAACGCGGCCCATTCTTTTTTAAAAGTTAAACCGCTTTTCTTTTTCTCTTTCCACCAAATCGGGGTTTCTTTGATTTTGTAGTTTTTAAGCTTTGCCCGAATTAACAATTCTAAATCCCAGAAATTTCCGCGCGTTAAAGTTTCATCATAGCCGACATCCCGCATCAAATCCCGGATCACATCCGCTCGAAACGCTTTAAATCCCGCCAAATGATCGCGAACCCCGGTTGAAAAAAGAAAGGAAACAATCGCGTTCACGGGACGGCTAATCAGCCATTTATACCATTTACGTGTCACTCTTCCGTTGGGCATATAACGGCTTCCGATCACAATGTCATGGCCTTCCAAAATACCATCGATTAAATCGGGAATAAAACGCAGACTGGCCACCATATCCATATCAAAAAATAGAACGATATCCCCCGTCGCGTGTTGAAAGGCCTTCCCGAGATTTTCACGGCGTGTAGGCCCGATCTCATAATTAAGCAATTTGACGGAATGAGGGCCTTCCGAAATCTGAGCTTCAATTTCGCGCGTAAACTCGGGCGAGGAATCATTCACGATAAAAATCTCGTGATCATACGGAAGACGGCGTAAAACATAATTCAAAGCCTTAATGTCGCGCTTAATCAGATGCGGCTCATTAAAAATCGGAATGAAGTAAGAGATTTTGATTTTTTTCTTTGCTTCCGGTGGAATTTTCCGTTTTTCGGCAAGCAGCGTGGTCCCGAAAGGAAAATGGATTTTTGAAAGCTGATAAAAGGCTTCTTCCGCCCATTTCGGTAGCATGCGGTGCTGCAAATTCTTTATCATAAGCCGCATCATCAGAACAGGAATGCAATGCCAGAATAAATATTCAGTGTGAAACCCCGTAAAATCTTGCGCAACATAGCGACGCTTGTGCCCCACCAACGCATCATAATCACTGAGAAGCCATTTGTAGGCGGGAACCGTAATAATCACTTTGCGCTTCGCAACGCGAAGAAGTTCGGCAAGCGCCTGCCTGTGAGGGCCGATATGTTCGAGCACATCCGAACAGACCACGGTATCAAAAGATTCATCCGCGTAAGGCAAAGCGGGCAACCCCTCGTCAATATTGGTGGCGTTTTTGATTAAATGACTGCCGCATCCGACATTCAGGCAGGTTCCTTCAATTTTTGATTCCAGCAGCGCGCGCTTATATCTGAAATAAAAATTCAGTTCTCCGTGAAGCCACTCTTGATTTAATTTGTCCATATTCTTAAAGTACCGGTCGTTTCTTAACGGCGTTTGAATGTACGCCCATGTTCAGCGTTTTTCAAGCACAACCCTTCTGCCCAATGCAAAAACGGAAGGAAGCAGATAAACGAGCAGAGCATCCAGCCGATCGATCGCTTGCAGGAGCTTCCAGGGCAAGTTGACGGTCTTCGCCTTGGCAATCACCCCGCCGGATAACGGAAAAATCAGACATTCACAGAGTTCATTACGAAGCACTTTAAAACCCGGGATATGTTCTTCAAATTTTCTGGAATCCGAAAACAAAAGCTGCGGGATCGCGCAATTGGCCGACCAGGGATCACGCGGATCATTACAAACACAGTTTTTGTCAAAAACATGAGCTTCATACGACCAACCTTCGTGACGCATCAGCCAAAGCAAAAACCGCATCATCAAACTGGTTTGAATTTCTTGTATTAAAAGACGTCCGCCCGGTTTAAGAATACGCTGCATTTCGCTAAAAAAAACAGGCGGATGCGCCAAGTGATGAATCATATGCGTGCTGATCACCACTTCGACCGAATTATCAGGGAAGCTAGTTTGCAGCGCGTCAATTTCCAGATCAATCCATGGCTGTTTCTTATAATCGGTTGTCTTAAAAGATGGATTTTGAATATAGTCTTTCGTGAAAGCCGGTCCCGAACCCACTTCAATCACAGACTGCTTGCCTTCGCAATATTCGTTCATCCAGGAAAATCGTTTATGCAGCAGATAGCGCAGATTGGTGGGCTTATTTTCATAAAAAATACGCCGCGCGGATTCAACATCACCTTCGTTTTTCATTCGATTTTCCGCGTGTGACGGAAAAAACGGACCCCGTAAAAAAATAACCCCTCCGGAATTTTTTGATTAATTTATGATGCTCTCTATTTTCGTCTTTTTTGAAGTTTTCTATAGAGAATTCTTCCCTGCCTGCCGACAAATACAGAGTTGCTCATCTTCGATTGAAGAAGGATAATAACAATCATGATTTCAAGAGCCCCTGAACACTTCCGACTTCCGATAAAAGCAAGACTAACCTTGCGTCTCATTACCTGCCATGAATAAATCACTGCAAGTCCGACTTGCGTTTTTAGCGTTGCTGCTCACCGCAGGTATTTTTGTCCGTTTTATTGACCTGGGCACGCAATTCTCACATATTGACGATCTGGGAATTGCAAAATCGATTTTAGACGCAAAGGCAGTACCGATGCCCGCACATGCAGGCGCGGTACAATTTTTCCACCATTACTGGGAACAGCTAACCGCAGTACCCAATCACTGGACCTATGCACCCGCCGAATATTTTCTGACAACACTTCTCGTCACTCCCGGGCATAGTTACCGTGAAACTCTTTTTTTGGGACGGCTCCCTTCTTTTCTTTTTGCGCTTCTATCGCTTGGCATGTGGATTTTATTTTGCAAAAAGTATGATCGTTTGCGAACCCCCTTCGTTTCGGTGGGACTGGCTTTGCTTGTTTTTTCTTGGCAAAACATTGTCTACGCCAAATTGATGCAAAGCTACAGCATTGGTGTTTTTTCTTCGACCGTTTTATTTATTCTGTTATGGTCACAGCTCCGTCCCGGAGCTCAATCCCTCAACAGCCGAATCGGCGGAGCCATTATTCTGGCGATTCTCAGTCATACTCAGTATCAAATTTTATTTATGGCTCCGGCTTATTTCGGAACTCTTTTTATTCATGACTGGCTTCGGGGCGGCCAGAATAAGCGCCGAGCGTTTTTAAACCTGCTTATTCCCGCGATCTTATTCGTCGGAATGGTCTATCCGATGTATATCGCATTCATCAAACGCCAATCCGTCACATCAGGACTTCATTGGAACGCAGGCCCTAACAAAGAGTTTGAGTTGATTCTTGATCCGACACAATCGCCATTACTTCAAATCAAAACCGCGCTTATTTTTTTCGCGAGAAACACGTATATCGTTTACGGAAGCATGATTGCATTCATGCCGGAAAAAGGTTTTCTCTTTGAAATCTTGCGGGCGCTTTTCTTTATTCTCTTTTTAACGGGGCTGGCTCATATTGCTTTATCACGGATTACCCGCAAAAAACTGATCGGGCTATTTTTCCTGGGAATCGCCGCGGTTTGGGCTTATTTGGTTTTCCGCGGACGGCTGGCTTATAGTCCGACTCGTCACAGCATGATTCTTCTTCCCTACTTCGCTTTCTTAACCGCCGAGGGCTGGATTTGCATTTTATCATTTCTGCAAAAGGGCAAGAAACCCGCCTTCTTGAGATTCGCGACCATCCCCTTACTCCTCGCGATCATACTTCCTTTTGTTTTCACTTTTTCCGCGCGCATTACTGAACGCAAAGATGCATTCGACGAAGACCAAATCGCCAAAACACTCGATCAATATCAAGTCGATGTAGTCTACGCAACGAATTTCACGCAAACTCCCGCGCTCATGCCAAGCGTGCTCAAAAACCACAATTATTTTGATCAGGAAAATATGGCGGGCCCCTATGTTGACCGCGGTAAAAAACCCTTTCAGACCGTCGCTTTTATCAGTCAGCGCGACCGTCTTAGTCCGGCTGTTTTTGAAGGGATGCGTTTTCGAACCCGGCTCTACTGCGCAATGAATCACCTTCCATGCGTCAATCAAATGGGGGCGCCGCAGGATTATAAGTTAGTGTACGCACAGGAAAAAAATTCGGACGTGGAAATTGATCCAAGCAACCGCACGCGAAACGGAACCAATAGCCTCTTTTTTTACATCCTGCACCGGGCTTAGACGCGAATCAAATCGATTCCGGCCATGCGGTCAGATTTCTCATCATCACCAATCATTACTGCGTCGTGAGCGGAAACACGCGCTTTTTGGAGAGCCAGACGCAAAATGCGCGGATGCGGTTTTTCAGCACCGGCTTCTTCCGAGGTTACCAAAAAATCAATTTTACGGGCAAGACCGAATTGAATTAATTTTTTCATCTGAATCGCGGTCGTCAGGTTGGTCACGATTCCGATTTTTTTACGCTGGGCCCTGCAATACGTAAAGAAAGGTTTTACCCATTTCGCAAGTTTCATTTTTTTAAAAAAGGCACGCCAATAAGCTTGTTCTAATTTCAACGCCTGCGCGGGCTGTGAAACACCCGCTTCATTTTCCAAAAGCACCTGAAAATAAAGCAAACGTGAATGGGATGCCGCCTGCCCCTGAAGCAACGCATGCACTTTTTTGCGCGCATGCGCATAAGAATCCAAAAAGTAACGCAAAGAAACCGGCGCCACCGTTGTCCGGTAAAACTGATGCGCTGATTTTAAAGCAAACCGATGACAGGGATCATAGGCGTAAAGCGTGTTATCTAAATCAAGCAAAACAGCTTTTTTATTCTGCACTGATTTTTTGAGCCGATTTAAATTCACTGCCAAAGCTCCGGATATTTCGTGCACACAGCGTCGATGTCGAAGCCTTGAATTTGTTTTTTGAATTCGCTGATTTTTTCTTTGGGATGACGCTGAAGCTCAGGCGACACAAGACAAATCTTAAAATGGGCTTTTAAAGCTTTGTAGTTTTCGGGAGTCAAAGGCAGATGCGTGAAACAGTCCACCCACACCCATTCCACCTTCCCCTTCAAAGCCAAACATTGTTCGAGCGGCTCATATTCGGAAAAACGCACCGCGATTTGCTTCTCACCGTTTTGGATTAACTTCATCATGCTTGGAAAAGCCAAATCCAGAAAAAAATATTTCTTAACACCGTGACGCTTGATCAGCTCGAGAATTTTTTCTTCGAGACCGTCCGTTTTAACATTCAAAATCATCAGTCCATGACGGTAAAACCTGAGATACTCTTCAAAACTTTCTCCGGATTTAAAAGCGTCATGCTGCAAGATTATTTGTCCCGAAGCTTCGCGCAAATCAAGTTCCACTCCCATCGACTCTGGAACGGTCTTTAAATCCTCGATTGTGTTAATACGGTGTCTGATCAGGTACATGATTAAATTTGCTTTTCCCGGATACGCTTGCGCAGTTGAAAAATATATTTAAATGTTCTTTCGATTAATTTCCGGCGATTCTTCAAACTTCCGCCGCCGCCTTTGGCTTCACCATGAAACCTCGGCCTGAAATAAACCGGCAGATCTATGATACGATATTTTTTACGCCGAGCGAGATACAAAACATAAAGATCTATCGAAAAATCCAACGGCGCATCTTCAAACTCATTGAACAGATTCCGCGGAAAAAGTTTGGGCTGAGCATTTACTTCCGAAACCCAGGTTCCCAAAGCTGCACTGGCAATAACCTGCATTCCGAACGAAAAAAATTTTTCAACCCAAGCCCGGTTTTTACGGTGCCCCTTGACGATTACTTTTTCGCCCCCGCCCGCCCCCTTTTTATAGGCTTCCCATGCCCTAAAAACGTCCTCAGGGTCCGTTTGCTGATCGGCATGGGTCCAAGCCAATAAAGCTCCCTGAGCCTGTTTTAGGCCCCTTAAAAGCCCATTTCCATAGCCTTGATTCTCTTCAATCCGCACAGGCTTCAGCCATGGCAATTCCCGGGCTCTTTGGGATAAATAATCCCAACTTCCGTCGGCGGAACCATTATCAACCAGAATCCATTCGGTTTGGCGCAAAGCATCCGATTTTTCGATCGCCTTTTGAATCCGCTCCAAAATATCCGGCAAATTTTTAACTTCGTTATATGCCGGAATCACGACCGACAAAGCGGGCTTGACCGAATTCAGCGCATGAAACTTTTGCCAATATTCATATGTTTTTAAGTCCTCGGGAGTTCCCCAAGATACATAACGATCCACCTCAAAAACAGATACGTTGAGGCCGGATTGAATGCAAAAGTTCATGGCCTGATCAATATAAAACTCCTGATTGATCCGGCTGTTTTCACGGATCATGCGTTCGGCTTGTTCGACAAAAAAACGACCTTTGCGAAACCAAAAAGATCCGATGATCGCATGCTGTTTCATCGGATCACCTTCCAGCGGAACTTTCACCGAAACCCACTCGGCTCGATTTTGATTATCTACTGCTACCCAGCCGTAAGCTTTTGGATTGCGCCGCACATTCGGATTATTGCGATCGGTAAAAATCAAAACATCGACATTGGCGTCCGCGGCGGTT
>CAZSVD010000238.1:0-7837 GCA_964610145.1 uncultured bacterium
CACTTGATCTGCCACAGAAGTCATGCCGCCCCCCAGCTCCATGAAAGTTCTCTGCCCTAACCATTCTTTTTGCCGGCTCTCTGGCAAAGCCAATTCATTGAGCATTACCTTTAAATACAAGGGAACATCGAAAGCCTGCGCCCTAAAATCCTGAACGGTCAAAATAAGTCCATGGTCAAACAATTCCACAAATTCTTTTCTGCTTGCAAAAGTTCGCCAGGTTTCATCGCGCGGTAAATCTTTTAAATATTTCGCGAGAATTTCTTTATCAAACAAAGGCACGAATTTTAATTTCGCATAAAAAGGAAGGGTGCCGCGCTCATTTTCATATTGGCTGGGAGCAACTTCAAAAGATCCGCTTGGGCTCATAAAGTAATTCCAAAGATCCAGCCGTGATAAATAAGCAAGATAAGCGAAAGAATTCAATCTTTGCCGAAAGCGCGGAAAAATAAAGAACGTTAGTGCAACGCGCTTGTTTAGATCGCGATCAGGCTCATAAAGCGTCGCGTTGCCATAACCCGCCAATTCACCGTTTAAAAAATAAAACTCTGTTGCAACCCAGCTTTTCCCCTGCTTATTCATCACCACCGCTTGTGTGACCAGGCCGCCGCGCGTCTCTCGCCACTCTTTAAACCAAACTTCGTTTGTAGGCAAAGAAAAGAGAGTGTTTGGCTTTGATCCGGAATGCAGCAATAATTCAAGCTTAATCCGACTCACAAGTGTTTCAGAAAGCGATTCGGACAGCCTGGAGTATCCCGCACGCTGAAAATTTTGCGGCTGATCAAAAAGTGGCGCCTCTAATTGCTTATAGCCCTTTTGGGATTCCTGAATCAACTTACTCCACAATGTTTTTTTGTATGAAAAACTTGGTGGCGCAACCGCCCGGCGGGTTTTAATCCATTCCAAGGCTTGTTTAAAATAATAATCGATGGTCTCTTCGTCCTCGCTTAATCTGTCAGACTGAAGTGCCTCTACCCGATTAATCAGCGGTTTATTTGAGGGGTAAAAGAAATGCCTGTTTTCCGAGCGGCCCGCTTCTTTACCAGACAGAGTTGGAATTTCTTTGCGCCAAGGCTGCGGCTCGATCGGATTCGGTTCAGCGGGACTCATCATGCGCAAATGCGATGCCGCAGGCATCATGAGTTTCAAATAATTTTCGCGGCCATGAATTTGGGTAATCCGCGGCTGAATACGCAGATAAGAAATGTTTTTTTGTTTAAACAGGTCGGACATGCCCTGAGCATGAAATCCGCCCGTAATAATCACGGCGTTTTGTATTTTTTCCTTTTGAATCCATTCGATTGTTCGGGAAAACATAGCGGCATCTCTTTCTTCAGCCGTCGCATAAAAATCTTTTGCTGTTCGAATCGTCGCGTCAATCTTAGATCCGAAGACCAAACTCTGAGAGCCAAGCCCGCGCCATTCATCACGGGATATCTCAAGATGCAAAAGCTTTTTGAGCATTAAATATTCGCGGTATTTTTGAATCAGCTTTATCTCATCAGGTTTCTGCGCTAATTTTTCAAGCAGCCTGTCTTCGAGTCCGGATGCTTCTTTAAGCAAAGCAGGCGCATCCAACTCCTGAGCAAGAATCTGTTTTCCCCATTCTTTCGAGAGCGCGGGATAATCCTTAAATTTAAATCCGGCGGGAGCAGCTTTTTCATAGAAACTTTCGAAAAAGCTGCGTAAATCGTAATTCGTGCCGTGTGCTTCGTCAGACAAAAGCAGATTCATTTGCTCAGGCAAAACAAGGTTTTTGTTTTGTAGCCAAGCCCCAAGCTTTTTCTTCTCTTCGCTGTACGCTGTACTCTGTGCGTTGTACTTTTCAAGCTCCTTAAGCTTTTGAAATCTGACAAGTTGAGGCCAATCGTATTGCTCGCGCGGATCATTCAGGTCAATTCCGAGCTGCTTTTCCGCCTGATTCGCTAAAACTCTTAAATGCGCGCCATAATCTCTTTGAACCTCTTCCTGAAAGCTCCATTGCCTGAAATATTCGGCAAGCTCGGGATTGAGCGTCTGCGACGCTTTGGTCAAAAGGCCTTTCTTCATTTCGTTTAGAAATGTTTCAGACTGTTCCTTTGCACGCAAAACGGCACGAAACTGTTCGAGATTTTTTTTATACAGCTCCACATTCTCGATTCCATAGCCCATGACTGACGACTGACGACTACCGACTAATGCCTTCTCTGCTATGTTGAGTTTATGGTCTATAGTCTGCTGTCTCTTGTCTTGAGAATTTCTGTACAGGAAATTCTCGGGCCCACCGACAATAGCCTTTTCCGTTAAATCAGAAAGGATTTTCTCGTTCTCATGCTCATCATTAGAAAAGCTTAAAAGCCTCGGCTCCAATCTGCTCCAGGCACCTTCAAGGAAAAAAGTCTGTATGCCGTGCTTTTCCCGCAACAACTCAAGAATCGCTAAAATATTCTTTTGAGCCTCAGGTTCACCATGAGCCTCTTCTAGGTAAATCAAAGATGCAGCTCCCGCGACGGAGGCCTGAAAAACCTCCTGAACACTTCCAAGCGCGGATGGGATCCTTACTTTTTCAACAAGCGAAGGAATACGAACATCGTCGCGCGCAGATGGGAATGCACCGCGTGTCACCTCCGAAAAAGGCGCGGGAGCCGCCCATATTGCGGTTTCCAAAATAAAAAGACCCGCAATGAATAAAGCGGTGGCTTTTATCCAAATTTGTTTTGGACTGTTTTGTAGCATTCGAATTTTATGTAAGTGTTTGATTTAAATGATGTTCGAAAAAATTACCCTATGTTTTTGATACTTACAAAAAAGGTACACGATATAATAAAAGTTTTTAATCTTTGGGCTCAAATGCTAGTTTTTGCTAGTTTTAATCTTTCATGTTTTCCATACTTTATTGCCGTCTCCCCTCTATGCTATAATCCCCCGCCCAATAGGAATCAATCTTAACTGATTAACTCGTTGGAATGAGCCCGGCAAGCCATTCCAAATTTATACTCAACAAGGAGAATGAACATGGTCCGTATCGGAGAAAAGGTCGAAGATTTCAAAGTAGACGTTTATCAGAACGAAGCTTTCAAAGAGCTTAAACTTTCTGAATTAAAAGGCAAATGGGTTGCCATGTTTTTTTATCCGGCAGACTTTACATTCGTTTGCCCGACGGAATTGGAAGACGCAGCGGCTCTTTATGAACAATTCAAGAAAGAAGGCGCTGAGCTTATTTCTTTTTCAACCGATACCAAGTTTGTTCATAAAGCATGGCATGATGTTTCACCGGCAATCAAAAAAGTAACTTATCCGATGGCGGCAGACGCTTCCGGAAAAGTATCGCGTCAATTCGGTGTTTATCTCGAAGACATCGGTCTCGCGCTTCGCGGCAGCTTTGTTATCGATCCGGATGGCGTTTTACAATGCATCGAGGTGAACAATCTTCCGATCGGACGTTCCATGGCCGAACTTCTTCGCAAAGTTCAGGCTGCGAAATTTGTCCGCGATAACGGCGGCGAAGTTTGCCCGGCAAACTGGAAGCCCGGCTCCAAAACTTTGAAGCCCGGAATCAATCTCGTCGGAAAAATCTAATCAAAGTTAATCGGGGACGGAAGCCTCTGGCTTTCGTCCCCTTTTGATTTTAAGGAGTTAATCATGGCATTTGCACTACCCCCGCTTCCTTACGCGCTCGACGCCTTGGCACCGCATTTCTCTAAGGAAACTTTAGAATTTCATCACGGCAAGCATCACAATGCTTACGTTGTGAAGTTAAATGAACTTACTGCCGGCAAACCTGAAGCAAGCAAGTCGCTTGAAGATTTAATTCTGACAACAACCGGCCCGGTTTTTAACCAAGCGGCTCAAATTTGGAATCACACCTTTTACTGGAACTCGCTTTCTCCGAATGGCGGCGGCGAACCTAAGGGAAAACTTGCCGATGCCATCAAAAAACAATGGGGCTCTTTTGATAAGTTTAAAGAAGAGTTTACAACTAAAACCGTTGGTGTTTTCGGTTCAGGTTGGGGTTGGCTCGTGAAAAAAGAAGACGGTTCTTTGGAGGTTGTCGGAACATCCAATGCCGGCAATCCAATGACAGACAAAAAGAAACCGCTCTTGACCTGCGATGTTTGGGAGCATGCATATTACATTGATTTCCGTAATTTGCGCCCCAAATACCTCGAAACTTTTTGGAAACTCGTGAATTGGGATTTTGCCGAAAAAAACTTTAACTCTTAATCTGGGTTAAAAGCAAGTCGCAATTCGAGCTTTACCTGAGAATTGCAAATAAAAGCAAAAGCCCCGAAACATCGTTTCGGGGCTTTTTTATTTATTCAGGCTTTAGCGCAAGAAGACAACAGCAGCTGCGGTAATAACAAGAGATGCCACTGCGATCGGAAAAATTCCCTTCCACGCCATATCCATCAATTGATCATAACGGAAACGTGGCAAGGTCCAGCGAATCGTCATGAAAAGCACACAAACGGCGACAACTTTAAACATGTACGCGCCGATTTGTAAAAGACTTACCGCAAGCGCGGGAACTGAAATAAAACTTCCCCATGGAAAGTGGAACCCATCTTTGAGCAAGTAAGGGATTTGCCAGCCGCCAAGAAAAAGCGTCACGGTTAACGCCGCGATTAAAATAGTTTCGATAAAATCCGTGAAAAAGAACATTCCGAATTTCATTCCGCTATATTCCGTAAAATAGCCGACGATTTCCGACTCAGCCTCGGGAAGATCGTAGGGAACACGTTTTGTTTCTGCAATACCGGCCGCAACAAATAAAAAGAAAGAAACCGGCTGAACGACAATGCCCCATTTCGGAACCCAGCCCCAAAGTAAATAAGCTCCCTGACCGCGCACAATTTGCTGCAAATCAAGCGATCCATAAATCAAGACGACGCCTAAAATCGTAAGGCCCAAAACAAGTTCATAAGCAAGCATTTGACTTGCCGCGCGCATGCTCCCGATAAACGCGTAATTACTGTTCGCAGCGAATCCCGCTAAAATAACGCCGTAAACTCCGAGCGATGCCGCGGAAAAAACATAAAGAATTCCGACATTGATATTTGTAACCTGCAAATTGATATCCCGCCCGAAAAGATGCAGGGTATCTCCAAAGGGAATCGCGGCAAATCCCAAAAAGGCGCAGGTTAATGAAAGGCATGGTGCAAGCGTGTGTAAAAACTTGTCGCCAAAAGGCGGAATGAAATCTTCTTTCGTGAACATTTTGATCGCATCGGCGATCGGGTGAAAAAGCCCCAAACCATTGAGCGGAGCAAAAATAAGCCAATTGATGGGAGCCGCCCATTTCCAGGGCAATGTGATATGCGCGCGGTTGGCACCGATGCGGTCCTGCATAAGAGCGCTTTGTTTGCGTTCAATCCAAGTGTGGAGAGCTGCAAATGACATCGCCGTCATTGTTACGCCAAAAGCCAAAATAAATGTAATTGCGATGCCTAAAAAATCCATGATCTATTTTTCCGTTTATAAAATATTATCGTATTGCTGAAGCGACGGAACTGTCGGAGCTGCCTGAACGCGAATTGCACTCGCAATCCCTTTTAAATCAGCATATGCTTTTTGCGGAAAAGCTTTCTCGTTTGTTGAAAGCTCCTGATAAATTTCTTCCGCGGTTTGTGATTTCCAACCCAAACAGAGCGCCTGTGCCCATGCCGTCAAAACGGTTTGTTCGGTTTGAGATTCGCCCAAAGGCTCAAGAATTTTATCGAAAGCCTGCACACGGTTTTCAAAATTAGCAAAGGTTCCGGCTTTTTCAATATAAGTCGCGGACGGAATCACATAGCCGACTTGCTGCGAAGTCGAATTTTCATTTGAACCCACAAAAACAGATGTCTTGAGTTTAGAAAGAACCGTCTTAGCTTGGGGAATCAGCGCCAAAAGATCTTGCCCGAAAATCACCCAGTTTTCTATTTCGCCTTTTGCAGTTTGATCTATCACCTTTTGGACTTCAGCCGCATTAATCTTAAATCCAAGGTTTTCCGCGCCGCGAGCGTTTGGATTTTTATCCGCTTTTCTCAAAAGATCATCCACAGTGCCCTCGGCCTTGGGTGAAACCAAAACAATCGAGTTTAATTTTAATTCATCTTTGAAAAGTTTACGCGCAAGATAAAGCTCTTCATTCGTCATTTGCGGCGAAAGAAATACGGCAGTTTTTTTACCCGAACCTAACTGCGCCGCTGTTTCATTAAGAACAGCGCGTCCATCTGCCTGTTGTCCGTTTCGACGCGCGGCTAAAATACGATTTTCATCGTGAAATTTATATCCATACCGTCCTTCATCGCACATCCACCATTGATTGACTTCAGGGTTGTAGCGGGGTTTCAAACGCTTGACGCGTCCGGCGCCATGCTGAGGACGATCGAGATTATAGTGAACCTGCACGTTACAGCCACGCGAACAACCACTGCAAACGGAATCGCCCGACTTCAAATACCAAACACGGATCTTGAAACGAAAGTCACGATCCGTCAGAGCTCCCACCGGACAAATATCCACGACATTTCCGGAATAAGGATTGTCGAGTTGCTTTCCAGGAAAAACCTGCACTTCGGAGTGATCACCGCGATTTGAAATGCCCAATTCGCGGGTTTTAGAAATTTCATCGGTAAAACGCACGCAACGAGAACAAAGAATGCAGCGTTCATTGTCGAGCATGACATTCGGTCCGATCGGAACCGCTTTAGGCTTGGAAACTTTATCTTCGTTAAGACGGCTCTCATGAAGCCCGTGCTTCATATAGTAATCCTGCAGCCAACATTCACCGGCCTGATCACATACCGGACAATCGACAGGATGATTCACCAATAAAAATTCGAGTGTGTGCTGACGGGTTTTCAGCACTTTTTCATTCTTCGTATGCACCACCATTCCGTCTTTAGCTTCGAGATGACACGCGATTTGAAGTTTCGGCATGCCTTCGATTTCAACCTGACACATACGGCAATTTCCGGCAATGGAAAGTCCGGGGTGATAGCAATAATAGGGAACGTCTTCCTGCGTCATCCGCGCGGCTTCAATCAAACGTGTGCCAGGCTTGACTTCGATTTCTTTTCCGTCAACTTTGAGCTTCACCATTTTTGGCTTTTGCTCTTCCGCTTTTTTTTCAACAACTTCAGGCATTTCTTTTCTCTTTTAAAATTAGACTGACTGTAAAACTTTTTTCTCTGAGTTTTTGATGTAATCTTCAAATTCTTTACGGAACTTTTGCGGATAACTGCGCAAAGGCATTGCCGCGCCATCCGCTAAAGCACAAATCGTGGTTCCGCCCATGTACGCACAAATATCCGCCATATTATTCAAATCTTCAAGGCGGCCCTTACCTTCCAAAATACGTTTCAAAATGCGGTAAATCCAACCCGTCCCTTCACGGCAGGGCGAACATTGTCCGCAAGACTCGTGCGCGTAAAAACGCATCGTGACCGTCAGTGCTTTCACCATGTCGGTCGTTTCATCAAACACAATCACGCCGCCTGAGCCGGCCATCGTACGCAGATTACGCAGCTGATCAAAATCAAGCCCGACATCAATTTCCTCGGGAGATAAAATCGCCGCGGATAATCCGCCCGGAACAACCGCTTTCAATTTTTTGTCGCCCGGAATTCCGCCGCCAATTTCATAAATCAATTTTCTCAATGAAAAACCAAGCGGTAATTCATAAACACCGGGATTCCGCACATGTCCGCTTAAACTGATTAAGCGCATACCGCCGTTTTTTTCAGAGCCTAAACTCGCGAACCATTCCGGTCCGCGATTCAAAATAAATGGTAAGTAAGAAACCGTTTCAACATTATTAATAACCGTGGGACATCCGAACAAACCCACCACCGCGGGAAAAGGCGGCTTCAGA
>CAZSVD010000239.1:0-2273 GCA_964610145.1 uncultured bacterium
CGGCTCTAAGATCAGAGGCGGGGCCTTTACCCTCGCTGATCCCCGATCTATATCTTTTTGAAGCAGACCGCGCGGCACTCAAGGTAACATTCTCTCCCGTAAAAACGCCCGAACTAACAGGCCTTCTCTCAAGCGGTGCACCAACTGCGGGAGCGGCCATATTCGCTTTAAGAAGTTGCGCGACATGGTCTTTATCAAGTTGATTGTCTTTTTCAAGCCCGCGGAGACCATGAATAAAATTTTCTACCTTACTCATCAACTTATCGGAATCCGTGTGCTTAAGGCTTTCATTCACAACTTCGTCCATGTAGCGCGTATACCATGCGGCCCGTTCAACCTTACCCTGATCCGCCATATCACGAATAATCTGATCACGCCAGGCTTTCAGTATTTGAATCCCAGTATCATTTACTGCTCCGTCTTTCGTCCGGTTCATTAATCTGTCGCGCACGGCTCTTACGAATGCTTTATAAAGATGAATGCGGCCGTTCTCCACCTCGAAGTAATCCTTCCACGATACTTCTCCACGCATCTGCGCCCGGTAAATCATATTCTCAGGAATACGGCTGATCTTCGGCATCACCAACGCGTATCCAACCCCTGCTTGCTTTAAACGATTCGTTAATCCCTCCGCGTGAAATCCTCCCGCAACCATGATGATCGGCCCAGAATCTGAAGCGCGGGATGAGAGGGTTTGCTGGAGGTTTTGAAAGAAAACTTCATCGCGCTCTTCCGCGCTGACGTAAAATGCCAAATGGTAGACAAGCTCACCGCCATCATCCGGCCGGGCATTGAGATCGCTGGCTTTATAGGTGTTCCACTCTTCCCGGGAAAGCTCAAGATTGATAAGCTTCTTGCGGATTCTGAGACTCTGCGTTTGTCGGTCTAAATCTTCTACTTGCGCGACATTCGCGGAGGCCTGTATCAACTTCTGCTTTACAGATTGAATATAAGCTTCCAGCTCTTTAAAAAACTTTGTTCCCTCAAGCTCTTTCTACTTTCTCTGTTCATGCACCATCCCCAGCAGCTCGGTGGACATCTCAATGTGAATCTGAAATTTCTCGGCTGTTTCTTTGAGATACATTGCGAAGGATTCAGGGCCAACAGCCCCTGTCATCCACTCCTGCTTCTTTGAGTAAAACACCTTCTGAATGTCTTTATCTCCTGATTTCTGATTCTTCAGAAATTTCTCCACGCGGTCTGAGATCTGACGCACTTCAATATCTTTCGTTTGATGGCTCTGGCCTTCAGTCGCTTGTCCCTTATTTACTTCTTTCCATACCGCTTCCAGGTCACTGCTTGCCGGGGGCGCCTGAACTTTCCCTAAAACCTTGAACAAATCTGTCACTTCGCTCAGATTTGAATAAAACTTTTGAACCGCGGCATCCGCGGCAAAAAGCTCGGCAGAATAAAGCTTTTGCTTTTCAGACAAAAGTAATTGATTTGAGCTTTCCCATTTTTCAAGCAGGGCGGGCGCCGCATCCATCGCTTTCAGATAAAATCCAAGAGTTTCTTCGTACAAGTCCCAATCTTCCACGCCTTTATAAACCGACGCGTCATTGTCAAAAATTGAAGCCGCTGTTCCGCCCGCAATTTCACCCGCATCCAAATAACCTTTAATGACTTCGCGCAACATTTTCTGATCCGGGAAACTCCTAAAAATCTGGGGATCTAAATCCCCGCTTGCTCCTTCCAGCGCCACTGTTTTTACGCCGTACTCTGTCCGCATCAGCTTAATCATGTTCGCGATATTTTTCTGAGCGTCAGGAATCGCATGAGCATCCTGAACGATAATGACACCATTTTTTCCGGAATAACTTTCAACAACTTCACCAAATTTTGCGGGAAGCTTTAAGTTGTCCAACGCAATGGTTTTGATCGGGGCAGAGTCGATTCGCACAGGCTCTGAATAAGCCTTGGGGATCATCCAATTGTTAGTGATAACAAATGCAATCAGAGTGAGCAGCGCTACCCCTCGATTGAATTTGGCATACTTCATATTTAGTCTTCGCTTGGCTGTTTAAATGATCTTTCTAAAATATTTTTCATACTGTCTATTAGAAACGTAACTGATCAATATAAAGATTTCAAATTTTTAATGAATCTTTTAAGTCTTTTATAGTTAATAATATATCAATTTATAGCGTTTATAGCGAAATATAGCGAATTTGAGGATATGGAGATAAATTTCTGAAGCTAGAGTCGAGATAAAAAGAGCCCCGAGGGTCTGCCTCGGGGCTGTTTGATTTGAAAACTGAATTCGTTACGCTGCA
>CAZSVD010000240.1:0-3883 GCA_964610145.1 uncultured bacterium
CGGCATGGGCAGTTTGCCTGAAAAACTGGAGAAGGAGCTTGCGGGGAAAATCGAAGTTTTTGCGCGGGTTCAAAAAATTGTTCGCGAAGAAGATCAATGGGTTTTAAAAATCGATCACGATGCTTATGAAGCGGACGCCGTCTGTTTAGCGGTTCCGAGTCATCAAGCGGCGCGGATACTTGCCGAAAGTTGCCCGGATATCGCCGCCCAGCTGGGAGCGATTCGCTTTGAGCCGGTTGCTACCATTAATTATCTTTTGCCGCGCAGAGCAGTGCAGCATCCTTTGAATGGTTTTGGATTTGTTGTGCCCGCGGCGGAAAAAAGCAGTTTAATTGGCTGCAGTTTTTCTCATCAAAAATTTGAAGGACGTGTCACCAGCGCTGACACCGTGCTTTTGCGCGCGTTCGTTGGCGGAGCTTACGGACATGAAATTTTTAAAAATACGGATGAAGAAATTACGGAAAAAGTATTGTTGGAGCTGAAAACGATTCTTGGGATCACATCTAAACCTTTGCAGACCTTGATTCGCCGATATGATTTGGGCATGCCCCAATATGAAGTCGGGCATGTTGAAAGAATGAATCAGCTTTTTGAGAATGTTGCCCGGTATCCGGGACTATTTTTGACGGGGTTGTCGTACCGCGGAATCGGAATTCCGGATTGCGTGCGCGAAGCCGGGCTGACCGCGGAAAAAATTTTGAGTTTTCTGAAATCCTCGGCCTTTAATTTGCCGGCCTAATTGTATGTATACCATTCAAATTGTTGGGGCCGGTTATTTAGGCTCCCGCGTCGCGCGATTTTTTATCGAAAAGAAACAAAAAGTATTTGCCCTGACACGTTCTAACGAAAAAGCGCGGATCTTTTCCGAGCAGGGAATTCGACCGGTTGTCGCCGACCTGATTCAGCCCGAAATGCTTTCTTTGGTTCCGCCCGCAAACTTTATTGTGATTTGTCCGGCACCGGATGAAAGCACGGAAACGACATATGAAGCTATTTATTTAAAAGGGATCGCTCATTACCTGAAAGCGATTCAAAAAAATCCTAAGCCGCATTTGATTGTTTATGTTTCCAGCACGGGGGTATGGCAGGATCAAACGGGAGATTTATTTGATGAAACCGTATTGCCGAAGTCGCAATCCGCAAAAGCGCGTATTTTATTGGAAGCGGAAAAGCAAATTCTAAATTGCGGTTTGCCGGCGGCAGTTTTGCGATTATCGGGTATTTATGGCCCGGGCCGCAATCGTTTGCAAGCTTTCCGTGAAGGAAGCTGGCCTGTTTCCAAACAAGATCGCTGGATGAACTTAATTCATGTCGAAGATATTGCCGAAGCTATGCCTATTTTTTTTAAAAACGCAAAAGAAGGCGAAGTTTATTTGGGGACGGATGATGAGCCGTTTTTGTGTTCATCGCTCGCGGATTGGCTTTCTCAGAAAACAGGTATCATGCCGAAAGTTTCTTTTGAAGTAGGCAGCCTGCCGGCAGGGCGCAGGCTTAAAAATACTAAGTTTAAAGATCTTGGAATTCGATTAAAATACCCGACATTTCGCGAAGGGTATCAAAAGATTTTAGAAGAGGAGAAGCAGCATGGCCGATGAATCGCCTGAAAAACATGACAAGCTGCATCATGCCGTAAAGTTGGAGCGTGAGGCGCATGAGTTTCGGTCGCAAAACAAAATCGACGAAGCTTTTCATGCTTTTGATAAAGCTGCGCGACTTTTTCGTGCGGCGGGAGATTCTTTTAAAGCCGCGATTTGTTTCGCTTCCGCGGCAACTTGTTGGAATCAGCATACCGGTTATCAGTCGCATCACCACGCTGCATCCCGCAGTGAATACGCCGCCTTTGAAGCGCTTAAACTTAAAGATTACGCTTATGCCGATTCGCTTTTCAGGCAAGCCGCGTTGCTTTATGAGAAAGAAGGCGATTATCACCATTATTCCCGCTGCTATATTCACGCGGAGGACGCGCATTTATCAAGACTCTGGCAGGTTTCCATGACAGGGCATGCCACACATTTGTTCGGAGATTTGCAAATTGATTCGAATATTGGGTTTATCGAGCGCGTCAAAGCATTGCTTTCGTTTATTCCGGGGCTTTTAAGCAAGATTGTGTGGGGATATGGCGAGAAGCCCGTCCGAACTTTAGTTTGTAACGCTCTTGTGATTATTTTAAGCGCGGCCGTTTATTACGAATCCGGCCTTGTTCAGTTTAACGGCATTGTTCGTGTGCTTGATTTTTGGGAAGCGCTTTATTTTAGCGCGGTGACTTTTACGACGGTAGGCTACGGAGATTTTCTGCCGCTCGGATGGGTTCGCGGGGTTGCCGCAGCGGAAGCTTTTTGCGGAGTCGTGTTGATGCCATTATTTTTAATTGGGTTAACGCGCCGCTATTTAAGAATGAATCGTTAATTTATTGAAGGATCTAAAATGAAAAAAAAGCTATTCACATTTGGCTTCGCGGCATTTGTTGCGCTGTCCTTTTCTCCGGCTTACGCCGAAGAAAAAGTCGATCTCACGATTTACAATCAAGACTTTGCTCTTGTTAAACAAGTTTTGTCCAAAGATTTGAAGCCCGGAACAAGCGAAGTTCAGGCTGAGAATGTTGCGGCCCAGCTGGATCCCACATCTGTTCACATCCAATCTTTGACCGCACCGCTTGATTTTCGTGTTTTGGAGCAAAACTTCGAGTTTGATTTGCTTAATTACGGAAGCTTGCTTGAAAAATATATCGGACGCGAAGTGGAGGTGCATCAAACAAGCGATGACGGGAAAGGACAAGTTTTTGTCCAGAAGGGCCGGCTGCTAACTTCCGGCTATCAGCTTCAGCCGTATAACTCAGGCGGATTTGTTTCCGGAGGCTATCAATATATTTCAAATGGCAGTCCTATGGTTGAAATTGACGGAAAAATTCACACCGCGGTGGACGGACATTTGGTTTTACCGGAGTTGCCTAAAGATTTTGTTTTGAAGCCGACTTTGGTTTGGCAAATCGAAAATCGTAAGCCGGGAAAACAAGAGTTACAGCTTTCTTATTTAACCTCGGGCGTCAAATGGATTTCCGATTATGTCGCTACGGTGGATGATAAAGATCAAAAAATTAATTTAATCGGCTGGGTCACGATCGATAATCGCAGCGGCGCGGCGTATAACAACGCCAAGCTCAAGCTTGTGGCCGGCGATGTGAACCGCGTTCAGGATATGCCTCAGCCGATGATGTATAAAACCATGCGCGCGGAAGCGGTTATGGCCGATGGAATGGCACCGCAGTTTAATGAACAGTCTTTTTTTGAATATCACCTTTATACGCTTCAGCGTCCGGCGACGGTGAAGAATAACGAGATGAAGCAAATTGAAATGATGAATGCGCAGGACGTTTCAGTGCGTAAAATTTATAAAGTCGAGAATGGCGGGAAGCCTCAGGTGAAACTCGAATTTGACAACAAAAAAGAAAATGGCATGGGCATGCCTCTTCCAAAAGGACGTGTTCGGCTTTACAAAAAAGACTCGGAAGGAAGCCTGCAATTTATCGGAGAAGATCAAATCAGCCATACTCCGAAAGATGAAAAAATAAGCTTGCTGTTGGGAAACGTTTTTGATTTGGTCGCGGAGCGGCAGCAGTCTAATTACAATCAAATCCAGCCCGGAAAAATTTGGGAAGAAACATGGGCTGTTAAGTTGCGAGATCATAAGGAAGAAAATATTAAAGTGTTGGTTTCCGAGAACCTCTATGGAGGGAGAGAGTGGAAAATCACCAAAAATTCGCATCCTTTTCAGAAAAAAAATGCCCAGCAAATCGAAGCTTGGATAGACGTTCCCAAAGGACAGGAAGTCGTTTTTAGCTATACGGTTAAGTATAACGGCTGATAGGTTTAAGTGGGGGAGCGCG
>CAZSVD010000241.1:0-11012 GCA_964610145.1 uncultured bacterium
CAAAATCGGATTTTTTACGACTCTGTATTTCTTCTCGTCAACTTTTTCAAAATCAAAAACATTTTTCCATTTTTCATAATCAGCGAAAATTTCATCTTCCGTCAAATAAGAGATTGGCAATCCATCAAGGGTTTGGGGCAAACTCGCTTTGTCGATACCCTTTTCTATCACAAAATAATATCTAATAATTTTTGTGCCAAACTCATCATCTTTTGTTCCATATCGAATTTGAATAACGTCATCCGCAATGACATTTAAATGCATGACAGATGCTTTACCAACATAATGAATATACATAGTCCCATCACCGACTCGCACGCCTGTTAATCTCTGCTCACGCGGATCAACAACCACCTCAGAACTCCAATCCCAAGCTTTGAGACGGAGTTTAGCTTGATTCGTGTCAGACATCGTTCCCGAATCAGCCTGATTGCTTGACACCAATACGGCCGCCTGCGCTTTCAAGGCGTCGATTTTCTGACCAAGCTCTTCACGCTTTTGTGCCAAAGTTTGTTTTTCTTTGTCGTTAGTCTTTAGTCGTTGGTCTTTAGTCGTGTTTATAAATTCAAACCGATGACCCCACTTCACACCATCCGCCGCTTTTGGAAAAAAAACCCCGCCAAACACTTCTTTAATCGCATCTTGAACAGACTCATCAAAGATAAAAATAAATTGCTTATTTGCAGAATCCGTTTTCACATCCGCTAAAGTTGAATAATCCAACCGTTTTTTATTAAGCGGCGTTTCAACGATCAAAGATGTTTTGTCATCAACATCACCATAAACCACGAGCCCGTTTTGAGTATGAATTCCCCACAGTCCGGAGACGGAATCCCCAGATGTCACAAAGGCGCTGTTCGCCTGATCATTTTTATTAAAATACTTGGTTGTCGGATTTTCAGACTCCCAAGGAGCGGGCAAAGAATTTAAAAAGGCTTTGGGATCAAAAACTTCCGACTGAGAGACATCCACAAATTCAAAGCGGTAGCCCCATTCTCCTGCGGCGTTAGCAGCTAAATTCTGAATTTTGACCACATTGGAAATTTGATCCTGCACTTCTTTGTCAAAGATAAATCTAAACTGCTTATTCGTTTCATCCACATCCACACGGATTAAATCTGACAACTTTAAGACCACCTGCCGAGACGGTCCAGTGACAGGCTTAAAGTGAAGCGTAAAAATCTCAAGCAATTCGGCATCACCCTTCAGCTCTAAAAGGCTGCTCCCTCGGGTCATCTTAATGTTCCACTCACTTGACTTCGTGATATCGGGAAAAATAACAAACGGAGATGGAACCGTACTATCTCCAAATATTTTCGCATTGCTCGTGGGCTCTGTCCCTGGAATCAGCTTCCATGCCGGAGACAATGAATCAAAAAATGCTTTGGGATCAAAATGTTTTAACGGAGGGGCAGAAAAGAGAGGCTTCAGAGAAACATATTTCGTCATAACAGAGACGCCATTTTGTTCTTTTAGCCTATCTTTTTCTATAATCAGCATTCCCTCACTACCATCTTGATATCTAATCCCCCATTCATAAAACTCACCGTGACTGATATCCTTTTTCTCTCCGCCCAAAACGGAATGCGCCAAAATAGGTCTAGAAATCAACTTACTTCCAACAAAATCAAACTGATTATTTTTAAACCGAACCATTTGAATTCCATGGTTATCATCTTCTTGAGTAATCAGCATGATATACAAACAATCATCGCGGCGAGAGTAAGTCCAATCCACATTAATAATATTTTCGGGAAGCTTCATCACCGCAGGACTATCCTGTCCTCCAACCCCCATTTTCACTTCGATGGTTTTATCTGACTTGATCCACATATTGTGAATTGGGCTATTGATTGTTCGATGATCAACAACTGAAACCGGTTGAGCCAGAGTGGCAATGTCCGCCGGCACATCCACAAACTCAATGCGCCAGCCGGCCTCGGAGCCATTTCCGGGCTGCCCCATAAACTTATAAAAATCAACGCCCAGCTGGGCTTCTATTTCTTTTTTGTATTTTGCATCAAACTTGATGATGACTGTTTTGGTAGCTTCGTCATAATCTAGCCCCTGCAAAACTTCAGATTCATTCTCGATTGCAACAACTACTGTCGCGCCCTGAATGTGGGCCGTCATCACAAACTTCGTATTTGGGTCTTCTGAAAGTCGGTTGTTTTGAACTAAATCAAGAGTTTTATCCGCTTTTTGATCAACAAAACTGAGAAGATACCGGCTTTGGACGCCTTTTGAATTAGAATTAAATCCTGGCTTGCTCATAAAAACAAAACGATTGGCCATGATTCCAAAATCAATAATTTTTTGTCCCGCACCGTTATCCTCCCAAATTGGAGGCAAACTTTCATAAATCTCTTCGATGGCTGTCGCGTGTCTATATTTCAAAATATTTTGAAATACTTCGTGCCGTTTGATTGCCTCAGACTCCGAAATAAATAAAACATGTTCGCTGTCTCCGTAAGCGGTATTTTTTAAATCATCTTTGATAACAAAAACAGCCTGTTTCTTCACCTCATCCCAACCAAACGCGACAACCTCGGACAAATTAAGGATCGCCAACGGGTCATTGCTGGGTGATCCCATGCCGGTTACTTTGACGTGATGCAAAATAGCGGCGGCATTTTCCATTTTATTAAGTTCAATCCATTCCCCCGTGCTACCGGAGTTATCCTGGCCGGATGCAATAACACCAACTTGCTGTTTCGCGGTCGGATTCTCAAGCCATGCATTCGGAACAAGCCTAAAAGCCGACGCGACAACAGGCTCAAGCTCAAAAAGACCTTCATATTGCGGATCATTCAAAGCTTGCTCTTCAGTCAAATAAACAGCTTCGATTTTTTTGAAGCGGTCACCGTTATCGTTCACATCGATTGCATCTTTGGGCAAAGAATTGATATCCACGTTCTCTTTCACCACAAAGTAGAAAACACCATCCCGAATCTTAGCCTGAATAATATCTTGTCCGGAAATCTGGAGGCGACCGTTCAAGAGGTGAAAATCGGACGGGTCAACTCCGGCCGGTCGATTGTTATAAAATCGGACTGTCCCGGGATGATCACTGCTCGCTGAAATATCCAACATCGTAGGAAAACCATACATGGAGCCGACTTCAGAAATTTCAAATTTTTTATCGAGCGGTTTTATCCGTACACGTTCAACCTCAAAGATTCTTTTGTACTGCGGGTCATTCAAGACATCTTTTTCATGCACATACTTAACACTAAAATCAGTCACTTTATTCGCAGGTCTAGGTATTTCAGTAGTCCAAGCACTGAAATCAACTCCATCACGCACAACCACATGATACGTATTTTTAATCAATTGAATCTGCAACACATCATTTGGCGATTCGAGTTTAAATGAAGGATATTCAAATCCAATAGGTATTGGCGGCGCTATCTCGGATGAAACTTCTCGTGTCACCGGACTATAGGTCGTCTTTATCGGGCGCCCATTTCTTGTCCCAAAATCAAGTTTTGTTTTTTTATCCCAAACCTTCACCCGCATTTTGAGAACTTGCGCCTGATCTTGTTTTTCTGTCTGTGGTCTGTAGTCTATGGTCTGCAGTCTGCTATCTATTTCAAGCCACTCTTCAACAAGCTTCACAATTTCAACGGCGATTCCCTCGATGCCCGCAATTAACGCAGCGTTTGTAAAATTCAGCCAATCGATTAATTTTTCGCGACGGCTTTTGAGTAATTCAAGCTCTGCCTGAGAAGAGGCTCCACCTCCAATCTCTTTATTAACCGCAATAACTTCGAGAAGTTTTTGACGACGATCTTTGAGAGCGGCAAGCCGCTGTTCTAAATCCGGAGACTGCTTAGGTTGAACAGATTTTTCAGCGAGTGCTTTTTCAAAAATAAAAAGATGGGAATACTCGGGGTGACGAGCATCCTCTTCATACAGAAAGAAAATCGGAATTGTGTGGGACAAACGACTTGGAACACTGTCGGTAACTATTTCCACTTTATCTCTGATTTTGCTGAAATCAACGCCCGGCTTCATCACAACAAAGATCTTATCTTTACCGGCAGGATATCTGATCTGCACTACATCATCCGCCATAAGGCTTTCTTTACCGTCGCGACCGGACATAGTGTCATAAAAATAACCCTCTTCGGTAAAGACAACCTGTCCTCCCGCTGCAAAACCAAAGCTCAGTTTATTCCCCCTTGGAGTTTGACCGAGCTCTTGCTTGGTTTCTCCATCCCATTGCACGAGCTTTTCAGAAACAGGAACTTCTTCGGTATCAAAGATAACTTTTCTGATAATGCCCATAGCAGCATCAATTGGGCTTTGCTTGCTCGACGACTCAACCCACCAGCCTTCTTCGTTTTTTTGAAGTTGTGAAGGTTTGACCCAGCGCACGGTAATTGAGGTCGTATGGTTAAACGACGGAATGGATGAAGGAAAAGGGCCGGCAAATTGCTCATCCGTTAAAACAACAAACTCATGCGTCATATCATCATGCTTCACCTGCAGAATATTGCCAAGCGGCTCAGGCAGTTTAAATCGGCTCCCTGCGCTATTCACAATCTCGCCCGTGCCGGGAGCCGCGTATGTCAAACTCCAATTTGGCATAATTTCAACCGGCGTTTCTCCATCCCATTGCACGAGCTTTTCAGAAACAGGAACTTCTTCGGTATCAAAAGTAATTTTGTTGTTAATTCCTATCAGATCATCGGATGATTTAGCCGAGCTTGATTTAATATAGAGAGAGCCATCCGTGTCTGTTAAAAGCTGGCTTGGCTTCACCCAACGGACTCTGAGCGACCAAGTTCCCCCGTCAGCATCCACCTCATCACGCAACGCAGTCTCATCCGTATCCTCTTTAATTAGAAAAATAGTTTCGTTTGTGCGTTTATCAAATTTAACCTGAATAATTTCATCCGCTTTTACAGGAAGCCTGTATCGAGTTCCGGCTGTTGTCCACGCCGAGCTATTGATCTGATTAGGATCGGTCAAAAGATTAAATCCGGATTTGATTTCATGCGCACTGCCATCCCATTTCACAAGCTGTTTTTGAACTTGAGAAGTTTGTCGTTTCTCCGCATCAAATCGAATCATTTCGTCAGACCCCACGAGATTTGGAGTTATTCTGACTTCAATTTCACCGGCAGCATTTAAGCTCAATTGACTTGGCTTAATGTAATGAAAGTAACTTGCCCCCGACTGCCCTGATGCCGGAATCGTTGCGTTCTCATCAACCAGAACAGCAAACTCACTTGTCGCTTTCATTTTTACAACTTGAAAAATCTGACTCGAAGACACCGCTAATGGATAGGAGGTCATACCTATTTTCACAATAGCCTGGCCTGAAGATGATTCTTTTTCTAATTTCCAACCTGGATGAACTTGCTTTGTTCCATCCCATTTTTCTAAAGTACGCGCTCCTGTCTGTGCTGGCGCCGCTACGGCAGAATCATCGCTAAACTGAAACATCGGATATTTTTCATGACCTTCCTTAGTTTCAACCTCACTCTGAGAAAGCCAGATAAATTGAAATCCGTAGGTGTCCGTCCTCGGATATTTTGCTTTCAGAGTTTCAATATCTACACCGTCACGGACAACTAAATAAACTTCGTTTTTCCCCAGATCTTTTTTAGCTGTAACTAAATCATCCGGATGAAGCCCTTCAAATATTTTCTCCTCCGCAGCTCTAAAAGGATCCCCCGGAGCGTCTTTATCCATATAAAAGAATTTGATATTGCCATCCGGCAAAACTTTTAAATAAGTCGCTCCGATATAACCCTCTTTGCCGCCGATCAAAACAGTTTTCTCTGTTTTGAAAAGTCCCGGATTTTTTAAACGATAAGACTTAGGCGCATTTAAAGCCTTTTCAACCCCTGCAATTTCCGCTTCGACTTTTGCAAGCTCCGCATGAGCATTAAACCCCTTCCCTACTTGCTCCGCCTTCGCCTGAGCGAGTTCTTGTTCTAACCCCCTCATGTGATTTTCCAGTTCGGCAATTTGTGCTTTTAATTTTTCAATATCCGCAAGCGCAGCTTCCGTCTTGGTTTTCATAGCGGGAATATGCTGCAGACGTGCCCATGCCTGAACATTCTTTTCTTTCGATTTCAAGTCTATCTGCAAAGTTTCTAATTCAATCTGTAGCTCATGGATTTCTTTTTGGATTTCATCCAAAGCACGGATTTCAGAACGCGCGACACTTGGCGAAACATATGCCACAGGATCAACAAACTCAATTTTAAATCCTAGCTGCTTTGCTGTTTTTTTAACATCCAAGCCGCTTGCATACGCTTTTGCTTGCTTATCCAAAACGAGCGTAATAACACCATTAAATTCGTAAAAATCGACCAGTGGATTATCTTTTACCTGCCCAATGTAATGTTCTCCCACTCGAAGCCCCTGAGATACTTCTGACCAACTCAGCCGTTTTTCCATATCCTTTCCTTTCTGATACGAAACGGTCCACGAACCTTCCTGCTTCGGGCTAACTGTCTTATCAGGCACTCGGATAGAAACTTTTACCTTCCCCCTTTTCATTTCTTTATCCCAATACCCAGATTCATTTTCAGCTTTGGTCCAGACCGCATCGGGCAAACTTTCAAAAATATGCTCTGCATGTTTTCTCGTACCCAAAGTGGACTGGGCTGAAGGCGCAGCTTGTGACATATCTACAAATTTAATTTCCCAACCCCACTTAAATCCATCGCGCAACTTAAAGAGACTGCCGTCTGCATCTGAGCCCGCTCCATACATCGCTATCGACTCTATAATTTTATCGCGATATTTCCCGTTAAATTGAAACCGCATCATTTTGTTAGCTTCATCAATGCTCACCTTGGCTGACAACTCGCTCGCCGGCCCAATATCTTCAACTCCAACTCGCATATTTCCATTTTTATTAATAATAACTAGCATATCTATATGAGCCATGACGATCTGAGCCTCTTTTCCATCTTTAGCAACCGAAATCGCAGGAAAACTTTGAAAATAGGTCTTGTTTCCATTTTCAGGCAATGCTTCAATAGCTGGGTCTACAGGAATTTTCTTCTTAAATTTGGGATCGCCCGTTTCCGTGGATTTCCATGACGAGAGCAAATCAAATAATTTTTCAAAATCAGCTGCGGAACTCAATTCATACTCAGGCAATGCTTGCTTAGGCTCAAATTCAATCCCCATTTTTTCAAGTTCTGAACGATCTTTAATTACGCTACCTGCCTGAACAGACACATCCTTAAACTCAACGCGATAGCCCCATTGCCCTTTCTCACCGGCAACTTTGGAAAGAGTTCTAAAGGCCCGACTCACTTTTTCTTTCTCTGCCGTATCAAATATGAACACGGCTTGCTTTTTTGATTCATCCAGCTTGATATCAAATAAAACATTTTTATCGGGAAAAACAGTTCCTTCTGCGTCAAATTCCATCTTAATGATTAAACTTTTTCCTTTAAGACTTCCTTCGGAAGGAACCTCCAAATAAACCTCCTCCGTCAGAAACGCCCAATATTTTCCGGAAGAATTTATCTGCATCAACGGCCGGCTTATTCTTCCAGGGACTTCGACCTGTTTGGCCCTAACATTCTTATACCGGGGGTCTATATCAAGCTCACCCCACAATGGCTCCCGTAAGGAATCATAAAATGCCTTTGCATCAAAATTAGATTGATTCACAGATTTTTTTTCATACTTTGTCCGCCCTTTGAGAGCATCGTCAGGAGTGATGGCTTCTATTTTGAATCCCGCAATTTTTTTACCGAGAAGTTTAATCACCTGTTCCGGATCTTTAACCACCAAAACAATTTTGTCTTTATCGACACCCAAGCTGATCAAATCCGTGAATGACAAATCATAAGCCTTCGCATGAAGAGTTTTTGAGCCCGTTTTTTCCGCGCTCACATAATCATCTTGATTGATCATGAGAGTAAGATGCTTGGCAAGCTGTTGATCATAGCTCACCGTAACTCTGTTTTTCTTATAACGAATCGCAGAGTCGCCCTCGCGATCATTCACATCGACTGTAAATGTCTTTTCTTTTCCGTCCCAAATTTTCACTTTGAATTCTTGCGCAACATAAATATCAGATATCGCGGCGACTGATACCTTTTCGGCCTGCGCTTCCAGCTCAGCGATTAATGCCAAAAGCTCATCGCGGCGAGATTCAAGACCAGCAAGATCTGAATGTTGCACAACAGCACTGCTTTGAACGGCTGGAGCAGATTGCTGAGCGGCAATCATTTGCATGGCTTCATCTTCGGTTACAAAGGTAATCGCGTCGGTATCGGCAGGTCTTGGAGCACCATTTTTTACGATAATGACCGGTTTATTTTTATTAGAATCATAGAAAATTTGAGCAACGTCTTTTGCGGGAATTTTTGCATCATAAAGACTGTGTGTTACTCCATTTTCCATCAAATGGAGCTGAAGATTATCGTTATGAGCAATTGAAGCAGCTATGTGATTGCCATCTTTTGATTCTTTAAAAAGAATCGGCATCCAGTCATGCAATTGCAGCTCTTTCCATGGTCTGCCCGCAACAGCCTGCGCCTCATTAAATTTAATCCATTTCTCAAGCTCAGCTTTCTTAGCAATCGCCTGAGACTCCGTCATGTATTGTAGCCGCAAAGTTTTTTGAGGTTTTTTAAATTTAATTTCGGTTTTGTAATACTGTCCGACACCCGCTAAATTGGAACCATCCGGTACGATGACATAAACCGTATTTCTTCCGTCAAAAGAAATGTTAATGAAATTAAGCTGAAACTCATTCGGAATATCCGTTGTATTATTACTCGACAATATCTCATTATTCCTGCCATAGAAAAAATCTAAATTAGTAGGTTCGCCTTGAGCGGGATGCGTTGATGTATATATTTTGAGATCGTTACCGTTCACTTTAAATTTGGGATTCTGCTCCGGCTCAACACGAAATGCCGGCGGAAATTGAAATGCCGTTTGTCCCGCAGCCTCAACCCCGGCTTGCGCTGCCACAACAGAATCCACAAACTCTACTTTCCAGCCGATGCGATCAGATCCTGGCATGGATTCCAAATTATTATTTAAAAATTGACTAACCTTAACCTTTGCTTTTGAATTTAAAATATACGTGATTAGATTTGAAGATTCATCGAACTGAATATCGATTAATTCACCTTCTTCTAAATCCAAATTTTTCTGTGTGCCATCGACCATATGAATACTGACGAAACTCTTTCCCTTTTCATCCAAGCCCCCATGAATGGAAAAAACTTGATTCAGACCTAAAATCGCCATTACAAGCCATTCATTTTGTTCAAAGCGCATTTTTCCATGCGTTTCATTTTGACCTTTGCCTAATGTTAAAAGCTTTTCCGCTTTGTCTGAACCATGTTGCGGCCATTTCAATTGATAAAAAAACTTTTCAGGGGAAAAAGTTTGCGCGCTAGATGCTAAGGGCTTCCAATCCAAAATATCTTTGTATTTTGCGTAGCTTCCCACACTTTCAGCTTCAGATTTTTTAATCCAGATAAATGTATGGGGAACATAATCAGCTTTGGCAAACTTTGTCTTGGTTGCTTTTTTAGGCAGCTTTTTAATATCAACCGAATCATCAACAACAATATAGACTTCTTTCTCTCCCGCTTTTTGTTTAAAGCTAACAATATCTTCAGCCTTCAATAGTTTAGAATCAAAATCCGCATCATCTCCGACTGCAACCCCAATCGCCGTAGATACCACGGCATGAAAGTTAACAGCACCGGCATCTACAAGCATAAGATAAGATGATCCCGGAACATCCTTACTACCCTGCAATAAAACCGGCTCCGATCCAATAACGCGTTTTTCTATAACCAAATGATCTTCTGCCTTTTCTGAAACATTCTCATACTCCAAGACATCATTGTATTTCGCGTATCCTTCAGCACTCTCAGCGTCAGATTTTTTAATCCAGACAACAGAATATGAGCCCCCCTTAGGTTTTGTGGGTAACTTAGTAATATTCACCGAATCATCAACGACAATCAGAACTTCTTTGCCGTTGCGTTTCACTCCATAAATTTTACCTACATCCAACCCCACTAACCTCAGGACACTCGTTTTTTGCTTCCCTGATGGTTTCTTAAAATCTATCTCTACCAACTCTGCTTCACTTGTACCCGTATCAATCATCGTGAGCATCCAAAGCTCTTTACCCGCCGTCGTCGCTCCTAAATTCTCACTTATTTTTGTTTTAAAACTGTAACGCTTTAGTTTGAATCGTTGATTAGCTGAATCTTCTGATGAACCAACGACGGCAGGCTGCGATTTGATTTTTTGAATTTGCGCTTCGACTTGCTCGAGCTCTTCATAATGCGCAATGAGTTTTTTAAGAAGTTCAATCTCCGATTCCAACATCTGCGACTGATGAGAAAACACATCCGCCTCGGGGGTGGATTTATGAACATCAGAGATTTGAGCAGAAATTCCATTTCCCTTCTCCGTGGAGGAATCAACAAAAGATTCAAGCTCACCATCCGCATGAATCAAATGAAGCTTTGTATCTTCCGCCGCCAAAACGGTCCCGTTTCCGGAATAAACAACCCCTTTAAGACTCCCCGGCGCAATGGATGATGTTTTTTTCCAGGAAGGATCCGAAACAACGCTGGCTCGCGGGCGTTTAATATTCATTTTAATAATTTTCATATCACCATGCGCATCCAAAACCAGCAAATGATTATTACCGAGAAAATTTACACCGCTTTTGCTTTTAACCGTAATCGGAAAGCTGCCCAGCATCTTCAAACGCTCAGACTCTTTTGGGTTCGTAGGGTCAATCTGAATCAACTTTAATTTTCCGACATGATGATTGGCCATGTCCCCACCGCTGTAAGTTTCCGCAACAAAAAGATTTTCACCTACCGGCACCAAAGTTCCAACCCAATTTGCGACATCACCGGGCAACTGACCCACAATAGTGATATTGTCCGACTTCCTTGGATTTCCCAAATCCAATTTAAGAAGCAAAGTTTGTCCGCCGGAGGTTCCTGCTAATGCGAAATTGTTTCCCAAATAAAGAATTG
>CAZSVD010000242.1:0-4621 GCA_964610145.1 uncultured bacterium
CTTTAATACTTCAATTTCAAAATCAGAAGCTTCGATAAATGCGTTTGAAAACTTCCCCCGCAACAAAACAGAATTTTGCGAAACCCTGACGACATTCAACTCCGTAATATCCGGATTGTGAATGTACTGTCCATTAATCCAAACCCCGGGAAGAATAAAACTGCTGCCCCAATCCGTTACACCGAAAGCTGAAGCAAAAGTCGGGGGCAAATTCGCACGCAAATAACCATTCCCCTTGATCGAGAAGAGTTGAAATGTCCTGTTTCCAAAAGCCCAGAATGTTTTAAACTCAGAAAAGTTTTTTTTGCCGAATTGTATTTGCCTTGATGCCGGACCGGTGTCTTCCGCTCCGCGCACAGTCCAACCGCTGCGGGAATCTAAAATCGGCTCCGCAGCCCGGACTTGTCCCCATAACATCATCAAAGCAGTCAGTCCAAAAATAATTTTTGTAAAAATCCCGCCGGTCGATGAACGAGAGGGTCTTTCTTTTTTTTCTCGTACAAACTCGGAATTTTCAGAACGAACTTCCGAACGGGCATGCGCGTATGTTTGCACAGCGCGAGTCAGAGGCTAGCCTTTACCCATAAAATCTTTTCGCTGGAGCCAATCAGCAAGATCGGTATAAACAAAAAAATGGTCCCCGAACAAGTCACCATTAATATCATGGACTTGCTGGCTGACGTCATGAGCTCCTCCGTGCAAATTACGCAACATTTCTTCCGCAATGGAACGCGCAACACTGGGCTCCTTAGCATAAATATAAAGTCTCGGCTTCTGTGAACCAAGCCACGGCGCAACGCGCAATACCAAAACATCCGGTCTTTCAGTTTTACCGGCTCGCGTATGAATACCCTCTTTCATATATTCCGCAAGATCCATACTCCATCGCGGATGATTTTTTTCAATCACACCAAAATCAACAACATCCAAACTGCCAACCAGTAAATCCACGCCATCGACATTGGCTGTCTTGTGATCCTGAAAAAGACGCTCTTTTAATGCCTCCGGATCCGACGGAAGGGACAAAACGGAATGACTCAAGAAATCCCGGTGAACCGACACAGGATCATAATTCGGGTTAATTGACTTTAGGGCTTCCACAAATTGATTATGAAGCTCTAAATCTTTTCCCTGCGCTTTCGAAGCACTGCTTTTAAAATTATCGGTATCAACCATCGTCGCAAGCGAAAGCAAAAAGATAAGCGGAATCGTAAAATCATCCACCACTTCCGCTGAGCTGGTCATATTTCCATCCGAGAGAGAACTTCTTTGAGTTTCTAAATTTGCAGGCAGTCGGCCGTGAATCGCCGAAGAGATTCGATGGGCGGCAATCATCGCCGCGGAACCTGTGACAAAACGATCTCGATAAATGACTCCGGGCCACTTCTCTTCCATAGGATGATGATCGACCGCTTCTGTAATAAAACTTTTCATCCACGGAAGAACTTGATCATCCCTCTCTAATTTTGCGTCATTGTCCGCAAATTGCTCGGTATTGTGATCAAATAAAATAATCTCCGGTCTTTTGGGATTATGGACATCTCCGTGCCGAATATCAGAAAAATAATCGAGATATTTTTCAAATGTATGTACATTTTTATTATCTTTAGCCTGAAAAATAAACAAATCTGCGGGTGCTAACCCAAAAAGATCGGTTAATAGCTTTTGCTCATACCCTCCCTGAGCCAACGCATGATAAAAGACAGGCGCAACTAAAACATCTTCGGGATTCATTTTTTCGACTTTAATCATCCGAATATATTGATGATAAGCCTCAGCCAAAACCTGCGATGCATCAAAATCGGGATTATGATGATTCAAAACATAAATAATTTTTTTTGTGGGCGCATTTCCGCCGATGACCAAATTCATTTCCGCCAAAACAGCGTCGCGATTCTGCCTTGAAATAATTCTTAAGAAATCATCAAGTTCCTGCTTATTGGCGCCCTGCACTTGGCTCATGGCATCCTTCACCCAATTGACTGCGGAATCAAATGTCCGTATTTCAGATCTTGCCGGAGACAATTGTCGCTGAGCACCTACCCTTGACTCAGGACGAGCAACAGCCTCCGATTTGGGTTCAACAAATTGCCGGGGTTCGTCACCTCGAGCTTCTGATCGAGCCAGAGAGCCAAAGAATGCCTCGGTACCATATTTTCTCCCCCAATCCATGAGAAGCTTGGTCCGATCAGGTGTGTATTGGCCGATGACATCCTCGATATGGCGTTTACCGGTAGAATGAAGAACAGGGCTGATTTTTTGAAATTCCTCCGGACGCAATAACCCCGAAACCTGCAACTGAGCAAACCAAACGGGATAAAAGTTGACGCGCTCAGTCCAATAAGCTCGATAAGAAGCCAGAAACTTTTGATGAGCGGCACTGAACTGAGCCGGAACGGAAGACGGATCAAAATAAATTTTTTGCAAATTCACTGCATTTAGCGCTGATTCGTTGAACGCTTTCAGCATGGGACCCTGCAAAGAATTCACACTTAAAGTCACCAAAATCTGCTTAATCGCGGCCATCTTTAGAACAGAAAGAGGCGAAAGCCAAATTCGGGTCAACACTGCACGCTCAACCTCGGAAACAATTCGCCGAGACTCTTCCGACTCATAATCGGAACCGGAGTACAACTGCGCTGCAAACTCTTCGGCAAGATAGAGCCGCAACAGATCCTCAATCGAAACAGACTGCCCTCTCATAAGACGATCCACGACCTGCATTCGTCTTCCGTTAAGAGTTGAAGTATCCTCTGTTTTTAGACCGCTTGAAATTTCGGCAGGATCCAAAGTCATGGCATGATCATTGCCGCGCTCGAAAGCAAATGCCGCGGGCTTAATCTGAGCGATACGCGCACGAACAAACTGTGCAAAAGCGATATCTCGTCTGCGCTGCAAACTCCAGTAAGCGCGCTGCATCTCAGTGTATTTCTGAAAAAACTCCAAGCGAATTTCTTGATTTTTGATATCAACATATTGCGCGAGAAGATCAGATGAGAATTTATGCGAACCAAATAAATCCAGCCAAATTTCAAACGGAAGAACTTCTTCTTCTATAATCACGTTGGATCCAAGCTTGTCATAAACATCCGGATAGCGGCGATAGGAAACTTCCTTATCAAGCCCCATGAGCTTAATCAGCACATCCTGCTCTCCCGTTTTCATTCTTTTCCTTTCCGCAGCCAACGCACCGTAATAAAAAGGTTTAATTTGATCCGCATGCGCGCGAATATCCTCGATATTTTTCACATCAAATCCTTTGGCACGAGCAACATCAATCACAGTTTCTGCGGGAATAATACTTTCCGGAAAAAACATAATCTTGGCGTCCGGGCCGTACTTTCCTCTCACTCTCGCAACTTCGGTGCTAAATTTTTCGTAAGTTTCTTTGAGCCCACCTTTTTGCGCATGATTCTTAAAGAGTGCGTAACCTTCAACCGTCGCGGGGTTATAAGCAGGCGCAGCAACCGGAACGGACGCAATTGTCGTTGACTGCTGTGGACGAAAAATAATCCAAGAAGCTACAATCGCGATCACGCCAACAGCAATCGCAATTGCCCACATCATGCGTGGATATGTACGCGCAGGCTTAACTTTTTCGGAGAAATCTAATTTTGCGGCAAGCGCCTCCCAAACCGGAATTTTGACTCCACTAACACTTCCCTTCACATGGGCAACAAAATTATCTTGGGTAAAACCATTACCGCGGCGTTCGATTATCTTTTGCGCGGCTTCATCAACTTTTTCCGCACCCAAAGAAATATCTGCAGCAATTTGACGCAAATATTCCGCCAAAACTTCTTGCGTGGCATCGTTAATACGAACTTCAGATCGGCTCTCAGATCGTGCAGCCACAATCGCCTTCTCAAACGCGGGGGCAAGAGAATTCTTAATGTAATCGTTGGCTTCGCGCACAGTTTTCGAAGCAAATTGATTCCCAAAAGCGACAGCCTGCAATAAGAAGAAGGCTTCATAAACAACCATGATTCGCGCTTTTCTTACCGGTTCTATTTCCGTTCGATATGCCTGCAAAGACCGAGCCGCAACATAAGCCCACATTTCAGGTGAAAAAGCATAAACGTGCTCGGATTCCGGCTCAACTGTCCTTTTATCCACTCGTATTTGGTTAAAATTAGGAAGATTTCCGCGCTGAAGAATAAAGTTTTGCCAAATTTGTGAACCAATATCATTTCGGCTTTCATTTAAAATTGCCGGAATTAAATCAGCGTCTTCATCCTCAATCTCCTGAACAATCATTTTAAATCGATCGAATAATTGTCTGCGAGTCACCTCGGGATACCAAAAGTCCATAGTGCTGTTGAGTTGATCTCGCAAATCCGCCGGTAGGCTGCGCGGTTCGCGGTGAATCACCTCACGGTTTCCACGTTTCCAGGATGGGCTAAAAAATCGATCCGCATTTCTAAAATAGGGATAAAAAATCCGGAGCATCTTGCTGAAAACCGCGCCCGGCATTGTTTTCGCATGTCCTTTTCCGCGCATGCGCTGTTCGACAGCCGAAAACTCAATATCAGAATCTAAAATCTGCTGTTCGAGAGAATAAACCCCATCGTGAACAAGTCCCGGCATTTTCAAGAGTTTCTCAACTAACCCAGCACGAAGC
>CAZSVD010000243.1:0-14831 GCA_964610145.1 uncultured bacterium
TTTAGATATTTCCGCACGCACAGAAACTCCGAAATTGATTCAAATCAATATTCCCGCCGAGCTTGCGAGCGTGGATGAGTTTTGGGAAGCGCCCGCGAGACCGAATCCCAAGATGATTTTGCATATTCAAAACGCGCATACGAATTACGAAGCCCAACAGAAGATCCGTGATTTGATGTCTTACTTGAATAAGAGCTACGGTTTTAAAACAATTTTCGTGGAAGGTGCTTCCGAGAATCTGAACCCTGAATATTTGAAGTTGTTTCCAGACGCGGAGACGAATCGTAAGTTATGGGATGAGCTCGCGAAGCGCGGACAGATAACGGGAGCAGATTGGTTCTTGCTGAATGACGATAAGAGCCAAGCAAAAGGACTTGGAATTGAAAAGGCGGACCTTTACCGCAAGAACTATGAAGCTTTGAAAGCGGTGTATTTGCATGAATCGGAAACAACGCGCTTCTTAAGCGGACTCGAAGGTCAGCTCGATAAGCTGGCTTCGAAGATTTTACCTTCTCAGAAAATCAGAATCCTCGCGGAGTGGAAGAAGTTTGAGAAAGGACACCGAGAATTCATGCCTTTCGTGGAAACGTTAGCGAAGCTTGCCAAAGAGAATATGAAGCTCGACTTGCATGCTTTGTACTCCCAAATTGAATGGCCGCAGCTGACACGGTTGCTTGTGCTACAGGAGATGGAGAAAAAGTTAGAAACCAAGAATCAAGGACCAAGAACCAAGAAGGAACAGGCTGAAATAGAACGGCTCAAGATGATGGAGTGGATGAAAACGCATGGGATGAAAAAAGAGCTGATCGAAGGCCTTGAGCGGCTGAATGAAAAAGATATCAACATGAATCAAATCCGTGCGAGCTCGGGGAAGATGGAAAGCTTGCCGCGGTTCTTTGTTGAGAAGTTGGTAGAAGAAGGATCACCGAAGGGACTGAAGTTCTCGGAGTATCCAAACTTTGCGCTTTATACGGGGTATTTGATTCTGAAGTATGAGATTGAGCCGAATATGCTATTTAATGAAATCCAAAAGCTGTTTGAAGAGCTGCTTCAAAGCGGAACGGAGAATACTTCTGAAGCTAAGCTGATTGCGTTATTTAAAGATGCGGAATTAATACGCAAGCTTTTCAATCTCGAGCTTTCGCGCGGGGAATGGGGGACGGTTCTCGCGCGCAAAGCCGAGATTGAACCGAGACAGTTGTTTTTACGAGTGAAGAGTTTAGAGATGGGAAAGGAAGTAGCGGCGCAATCCGAAGCTCAATCAGAATACCAAAAGCAGGTGATGGCAACTTTTAATGAAGCTTTAAAGTTTTATGATTTTGCTACGGCACGTGAAGCGGTGTTTTACGAAAAGATCGATGCGGCATTACAGAACACGGATCGCGCGATTCTCATGACGGGAGGATTTCACACGGATGGACTCAAAGAGAAATTCCGTGAACATGAAATTAGCTACGGAACCCTCACTCCGCGGCTTACTCAAGTTGAGAAATCAAACCTTTATCGCGATGTCATGCTTGGAAAAACAAAAGCCTTGCCGACTGATGACCAGCGACTAAAGACCAAAGACTCAAACGTTGAAATTATTAGTAGGTTAATGCATATCGCAGAGCAAGTGAAGCAAGGAACTGATTTGGATGTGCTTGCAAATAAGTTTGCTGATGAAATGAATAATGTTTCAACTCCGGAGGTTCGGCAAGCAGCTGTGCAGTTGTTTAATAGAATCTATGGCCCTGAAGGTTTTAGCGCTGCATTGTTCGAGCCAGGAAAACGATTTGTAATTACTTATCATAAGAAACAAGTCGAAGTTCCCTTGGCCCGCTCTGAATCGCGTAAAGCGTTGAAAGTTGGGGATAAATTTAATCCACAGAATATCTCGGAAAGCTTAAAGGATAGTCGCGTATTTGCTGATGGTCTTCGTGCTTATGTTTATGCCGATTTCTCAGTTTTAGTTTGGGCAGAGGGGCCTAAAAGGGATTGTATTTATTCGGTTGTTGATGTCACGGATGATCTAGTAAGAAAAGTTTCGTCGCTACCGACAGTCGAAGAAATCAAAAAAGAAATAGAGCGGCGGATAGCTAGGATAGCGAATATGATAGATGCTCCGACTTACAGCCAAGAGTATGTGCCCGAGACCGATGATTTGTATGTGTATCTGATGAAACTTTATTATGGTGATGTGACGCAAGCTGGGCTGAAGGATGTTGCGCAGTTTGATCTCGCGGGTCGAGGACGCGCTTATTTTGATTTTATAGATGAAATTGAAAAGCTGGGCATGGAATCTTATGTCCGTGGGCAGATTCAGCAGCCCGGGATTCTTAAAAAGTTACCCCGCTCTGAAAATGATTGGAAAAATTTGATTCGCACTCCGTCAGTTTATGCTGAAGTTGAGGATTACCTGCTCTCCGGAAACAGTAATGGAAACGGGACTAATCGTTTCGGATATAAAAATATCAAAGGCGTGATTCCCGAGGTTACGTTGGTGCACACTACGATGTCGTCGGCAATTCCTGGGATTCTCAACTTAGGAGGATTGGCAAGTTACCGCCATTTGGTGAGTAGCGGAGTGACTCATCGAACAGGAGAGTATGCCGGTAAGGCTGGTGGAGGGGCGGTTACACCGGGGTGGGTTTCATTTTGGGATCGTAGTTATGAAAGCAATCTCCGATTGAGTGCCGGTGGCGAGTATGGTCGACAAATTGGATTTGAACATCCGATTATCTTTGGATATTCGTTGGAGGCGAAAAAGGCATTAGTTGATCAAGAAAAGTTGCGCGCTGAGTATGCGAAAGAGATGGGCATGGCATTGGGAACTGTGGATAGGGAATGGGTTTGGCCTAAATTTGTCCCCGTGTTTCCGACACATGCATTTGTGCCCGAATTTCTAGTTAATTTTTACAAAAAACTTTTTGCTGCGCATGGTCTTAATGTCATGGTCATGTCATTAGGAACTCGGTCTAATCCTGCAGTAACAAAAGAAATATATGAAAATCAAGATGTAGAGATGAATCAAAATTCAATTAGTGTGAATCGTTTTGGAAAAAGATATAAATGGGATTTGGCGCAAAACAAAGCAGATGTTGATGATCCTTCAAATCAATACGGCAGATACGGTGAGATGAGCGATTTAGACAAGGCTTATTTTATTCATTGGGTGCAAAAGTCAAATAATGTCGAGGCGAGGGTTGCGCTAAAAAATTTTCTGGCGGGGAGCTTTGTTGCAGAAATTAAAGCGCTTTCAAGTTCTCCGAATTCAGTTCCCGGCTCGCGAGTCTTAAGACTCCCTTCTTTGGCTGTTGGACCTGAAGTTGCCCGCTCCGAATCGCGGAATGTTCCAGATTTGGATGTTTTGCCGGTTGCAACTACAGAAATCGCTGAATTCCACGACCGGTATTTGGATAATGGACTTGATCGTTCACAAACATTTGAGCTTTCAAAAGCCGCGGTTTATCCCGAGTTTTTATCAAGACTCATGCGGGAGTTTGACAGTATTGCGCAAGAATTACCCGCAAAGTTTCAGGCTGCGCCGCGATTGTATTCGATAGGTTTAGGGAATGGTGTTGTTGAAGCACGCCTTAAAGAAAAAAATTATCATGTTAGCGGCGTAGAGGCATCGGCTGTTCAGGCTGCTAATGCGCGCGCCAAGGGTATTGATGTGGCGGAGGGCGACGCGCACGAAATTATGCAAAGCATTGCGGATGCCTCGGTTGATATGGTTTTTATTGGTGAAGCGATCGGATATTTGCGTGTTCCGACAGTGCTGAGACAAGCAAACCGAATGTTGGCAGATAATGGGTTGGTCGTGATATCCACTTATCCGGTCGAAGGCGACGAAGCTTATCAGGTGTCAAATACAGGATATCGAAAGATTCCGTCAGAAAGAATCCAGCAAGAGTTGATTGATGCCGGATTTGAAATGGTGGGGGCTCCCCGTGAAATTATGCGGAGTGAATTTCCAGGATCTGATATTCAGAAGTATTTTAGCAGACCTGTTATTCAAACAATCCTTGTTGCCCGAAAAAAATCTGCTCGCTCTGAATCACGTTATGCCAAGGTAGATGCAGCGGGGATTGCAGAGCTGAAAATCCCGGGATCCCAGGCGACTTTTCGAGCAGTCATTCATCCGCAGTTGTTAAATAAAATTCGGACCTTAAAAAGCGGAACTAAGTTTATGCTTTTTGGCGGTAGTGTCTTGCCGATTTTAATGGCGGGTTTCCAGGATGCGGATGAGTTTTACAGAAATTCTGCAGGAGAAATACGACCTTTAAACGAGATCGTGGGCGACTTGGATGTTTTGTCTCTTGCTTTGCCATCAGGGCAAACGCGCGAGCAATTTGGAGAGCAGCTTTTGATTGATTTGGGATTGCCTCCTTTCTCCGAAGATGAAAATTATCACGTTGTTGATTCGGATGACTTTTATCGAATTTATAGCAAATCAGTTAATTTTCATTCGCTTCTTTTGGAGTTTAGTGTCGGTGCTGATGCGCAAGTTGAAGTTGCATTTGGGCAACAGGTTGCAAGTCATGGAAGCACGCAGACAATCGTTGCCGATGAGGAAATCCAAGATGCTTTAGCGGAGCTCTCAAAAATGAAGGCCGGACAGCTGCCTGAAATCAAGATCAATAAAGAACCCGATGCTCTTGAAAATCTAGCCCGCATTATGACGCTGATGAGTCGTTATAATTTCCGACTTAAGGCGGAAGACAAAAAAAGACTTAGCGAATTCGCACTCAATCTTTGGAACAATCCTAAATCGATCCCGCGGTGGGTTAAGAAGATTAAGTATTTACTGGAAAACCCACGGGTTATGCGACGCGATATTCGCGGTATTTTGGATGAGTTCGATCTCTACCGTGGCGGTTTTGCGGAAGACACATGTCATATGATGGCGACGTTGGTGTTAAAAGCGAAAACCGATAAAGAGGCTCTTGCTGCTATTCAAAGCGTCTTATCTGTCGCAGAGTTTGTAAGCCATCCCTTAACGCTCGATTTGTATGAGCTTTATCTTTCTGAAGATCTTCCGGCAATTGGAATGTCGAGTCAATTAAACCTGGCGCTTAATGCGCGCAGGACATTTCCTGATGGAAGCACTTTCGATGAAAGTATTTTAAACCGGGCAATATTTAAACTTAATGAGTCATTATTTTCTGACAACGATAGCGATTCGCAGAATCAGATTATAGAGATATTTACGATCGTAAATGAAATTCGTGGTCACATAGAAAACGATGCTGCATGGAGAAGTAGGATGGGGCATCGTCTCGAGGAAGTCGCAGAGATGCTTCCCCGGAGAAAAGAGCCAGCCGAAAAAGCTCAGTTTGGGGATTTTGCACATGCACGACGGATCGTTGACAAATCAAGAATTGTGACGAATAGACGCAATTATGCAATTGGAGTATTAGAGTTAATGCGAAGCCGCATAGAGTCCGGAACCCCTTTAACGATCGAAGAAATTCGGAATCAAATTAAGCAGTCGGTGGATGCCGAAGCAGTTGTCTCTAAGCGGTTGAAGCAAGGCTTGGCTGAGATGGAAAGGGTCATAAGGGAAGAAAGAGCTCGTCGCTCCGAATCGCGTAATCAGCCCTCAAATGATTTGATGCGGCGAGAAAGCATCGGGCTCAAAGATATCACCGAATACTTAACGCGCTTGAAGTGGCCGGGCGGGAAAAAGATTTCGGAAGTTGTCGCGCAATCAATTGGGCCCGGGGTGGGAGACAAAATTCAGTCCGGAGATGGACGAGTTGATTGGGAAAAAACTTTATCCGACCTCGGTGTGGAGCTGCATATTTTTGAGCCGCGGGCTAATGGTCGCGGAATTACCGCGATTGATTCAAGTTTGCAAGTGAAGCCTCAATCCAAAATCACTTTTAAATCAGAGTATTTCAAAGCTGCGCCGGATTCTTCTGATTTGATCATCGCGCTGAGTGTGTTTAGTGAGCCGGACGAGGGGAATCCTGCGTCAAAAGAGAACAAAAGGGCTCTCATGAGCGCAATCGAAAGAGCTGCTCGTGTCGGCGGCTATGTTCTTCTCGGATATTATAAAAACGCGGCGGATCGAGAGAAGAAAACGCATGAGCGCTATCTGACAAAATTTTCCGATGATAAGTTTCATCTCCATCCCGTTGTGCGCGGAACGGACGCGCGACACCACTGGACTCTCTATCAAGTAACGGGGAAAAAGAGCCGCTCCGAAACACGATTTTTAAAATCAGCGTTGGTGGTTGGCGGCGCGGTTGCGGGTTTTTGGGTTGTGTCCACGATAGTATCCCTTCCTTTCGCATTTTTGGCTGCGGCAGTCGCAGGATTGATGACGTGGCTGATCAAATCTCAGCGTTTAAACGACTGGGTTCGTAAAAGTACAAGTCGCGACGGAAATAGTCTCTCCGGAAATCCTGTGTTTGAGGCATTTCGGCCGATGCTAGAGCAATTCAGCCATGTGCTTATATCCTGGAAAACAATGCCTGTTAAACCCTGGCTGAAAAGAGCGACGCTTTTAACATTGGCCGGGAATGAGGCTTCATTTGTTTCCATGAAAGCGATTTATCTGACTTGGTTGAATCCGGCGATTAAACCTGTCAGTCAACTTTTACTGACGAGCTGGCATGGAATGGCCTTCGCGATTGCGTATTTCTTCGCGGTTTATTTCTTTACAACGATGTTTCATTTGGTAATCAATATTGGCGGACCTGCAACCACCGAAAAACGCGTCAAGAGTTTGGTGTTGCTCGCGGGCATCATGGCGACAACAGCAGGGTTTTATTTTTGGCAGCTTCACGCGATTGTCGCTTTTACGGGATTGGTGGGGGGCACGCTCATTTTGATTCAGTGGCTCATCCACGCTATGCCGGAAATTCAGTGGGATTGGGGTGCTTCGGGAGTTCGCCGCGCAACTGGGCCGCCGCCGACACTTCAGCAAAAATGGAAAGCACAAGGAATCGCAACCTTTTTTGTTAGTTTGTTTGTAGCCGTTTTCATGCTTTTTAATAGCGTCATTTTGAATTATCAAACCACAAATTCAAAATTCACTATTTCCCGAAAAAATACCGAGTTTGTTTTAATGACCCCCCAGGAAATCGCACAGCATCCCGATGTGGTTGTATTTGCGGCGATTGCATACAAGAGAGACAGTTTGGGAAATAAGATCACGCTAGGTGGAATCAAAGTAAATGGAAAAGTAGAAAAAAACTTTTTGGCTGAAAAAATAAGTCCCACCGCAAAGCTAAATCCGATGGTTTCTGCGTTTGTGGGTTTAAAGCAAGACGGGACGGTTCATGTCATTCCTTTGCACGAAGTGAATCGAAATTCAAATTTGAGTTGGGATAAATTTTTAGAGCAATATCAAAATGCCGTTGAGATGGGGCCGATTTTATTTTTAAAAGGGCATCCCGTTTACGGCAATCTCGAAGCCAGAAAAAAAGCGATTGAAACTTGGTATCGAAGCCGCGGCGGCGCAAAAACGCTTATTTCTATCGGAGATAAAGAAGTTGGGCGTGACAATTTGCCGGCCATTGTTGGGTTCGGTATTGCCGGAGCAACGTTTGAGGAGTTCTGGCAAGATCTTACAAATCGTGCATTGACCGCAAACCAAATTTTTGGTCCGGATGCCGGAACAACGGCGAGCACTCTCTCTTCGGAAGGATTTATTAGTCAGATTATTGAGCTGGGAATGAAGCAGCCGCCGTATTACATCGTTATAAAAAAACAGACACCCGCGTTCTTGCAAACAAAAGATACGGATATTGTCCCGAAAGCAATTCCGGTCGTGCAGCCCCAGGTTCCCGAGGTTAAGCAGCCAGCGAAACCCGCGGAGTTGCCCAAAGCTCAGCGAAGCATAAAACCAAAAAGTGTTAAGCCTACCCCTAAAGGTCGAGTTGGTCCCCGGCGTTCCGAAATGCGTCAGGCGGGGAAATTTTTGGTTGCCGAAACTTCATTTAGCCAGAGACTTGCGGATCCGAAGAACACAAACCAAAAACTTCTTGGAAGACTTGCGAATTCTTTTGAAGGAGGGGTTGAGAATAAGCTGGTTATGCTTGAGTTGGCAATGCGTGCGGCAGGTGATGAAATGCTCCGTAATGAAATAATTAAATTGGCGAAAAATGGTAGCGGTGATGAGCAAAAAGCGGCCGCGATTATTTTAGCTTTTATGCTTCCGCGTGAAGTAGTGAACGATCAACTGACTGATCTTTTTGGCGGTGCTCCAATTCCAAATTTTGAAAATATCCCGGATACGATTCATGATAAGCAAGGTGTTGAATATAAAGTCGTTTTGGGGTGGGGGGATAACGGCTTTGGTTTGTTAGCATTGAATTCAGATGTTGTTCCGGTAGCTAAGCTTGAAAATGATGATGGCTGGATTAAAGTAAAAGATGTTGAGGTGAATTCACTCGGGGCTGAAGAGGCATATACAGCTTCGCGTACGGTGGGTCTTTTTCAGCTTGAACCAAGACCATCTTCTCCCGGACGAGAGTTTGAAAAGTTGTCTCCCTCAAGTCTTGGGGCATGGCTTAATCAATTTTCTGTCGCGATGATAGCGACTCATCCTGAGTTTCGAAGAAGAGCTATTCTTTCCGGGCTTGTGCATGCTTTCGCTCAAGCTCTTCCTGCGGACGCTGCAATTTATCACAATAATATAGGTCAACCCGAGACAGCCGAAATGTTAAAAGAAGCAAGCCCAAATTCCCAAACATTTGATGAAACTCCGATTGGAATAATGTTTGCTCCTGATTTTAAGACAGAGGGATTGAGCCAAGATGGCTTTGGTATCGTCATAAAATCAGTTCGTCGTTCTGAGGCTCGTGTTGAATTTGCGAAAGAAGTTGCGCGCCAATTAAATTTAAAAATTTTAGAATCACTCAAAAATGGGATCGGTGTGCAAACGGATGATAGTTTGAGATCAGCTGATGCAGTTGCTGCAAGTAAGGTTTCGGGTGTTTTAGCAGGGTCACCCCAAAAACTCCTCGATGTTCTCTATACAATGAAATCAGATGATGAAAAAGCTTTGCATGGTGGCGGAGAGTCTTTGCTGGGAGTATTGCAGGAGGTGCCCTCTGCTTTTGGATTCTGGGATGATGCCGATTTAAAAACCCGCAACGAACGCATGTCTAACAGTTTGATAGTTGCCCAGAGTGTTTCCTCTAAAGATATTGGACGTTGGCAAATGCTTCCAAGCGGTGAGGTATTGCGTGATCATCCTGTCTCCATGAAAAAAGAAGTTCAGCGGGTTTTTATTCCATCCCAACTAAGCGAGTTAATGGATCAGGCTTGGGCAAATGATCCTGACTTATTAGAAAAGGTGACAAGGGTAGATGGTGTTGTTCATGTTCCTAGTGATGAATATCGTTTTGCAGAAGGTTATACAGTTCCGGACTACGAGCAAGCGATTAGCCGGTATATGCGTCAAGAAATCGAATCGTCTTCAGCCGATCAAAGAAACTTCTTTTGGCTACACGCTGTAAGATTTTTTTCTGCTTCCGACATTGAGCATTTATTGGAATATCAGCTTATTCGAGTGCCGCGTGATCAAGATTTATTTGATGATTTTCGTCTTGAGCGTGCGGGGGAAACCGTTGCGGCAGTTAAAGAGAGGCTGAAAACTTTTGGCCCCCGAAGTACGCGCTCGGAAGCACGTTCTGAAATCAGAGCACAAGCCGCAAAGGAATTTAGTGATGCTGTTAAAAACTTTTTTCCGAAAGAAACAGATACGAATGATTTAGAGGTAATTTTTAGCAAGATGCAAACGATTGCAGCGCAGTGGGGGTATGGTTTGATCGTGACGGGCGAAGCGCAAAAGAAAATTCAAATTCAATTAGCGGTTAAACAAGAGTCTTCCGAAAAGGATGGGGTTCCGATATGGCAGCCGTTGAATAAAGAGATTCGCCCCACGTTTAATTATAAATATCAGAGTACATTTAATGAGCTTTTTGATGCGATTGAAAAAAAAGTTGATGGTGATCTTTATCATATCTCCGGGACAACTTTGGAGTCTCCTATGAAAAAAGATGCGCCCAGCGAGTTAGAAAGAGAAGATGATTATGATCCGGCGGGCGAAGTTTATATTACTATCCAAAAAGTAAAAGCAGAAGAGCCCCAAAAAGAATCTCTCGAAAAAGTTTTACCTAAGCCGTTTACGGCGATTCCGGCGAAGCCTTGGCCGGGCGTATTGTTCTTAAATGATAATGGGTCTAGGACCGGAGAGGATGCTGATGACTCTAATCAGGATCGGTGGTTTGCCGATTTTAAAATCAAAACAGCCGATGGTCAGTGGGCGACAGTTTTGTCTGTTTTTGATGGTCATGGGGAGCGTGGTGCCGATGCTGCAAGTCAGGCTCGTGATCTTTTGAAAGATAGGCTAGCTAATATTTTGAAAGCGATTGACTCAAAGACTCCAGAAGCGGATTGGAAGGATAAGGCCAAAGCTGCCTTTGAAGATGTGAGCGTTCAAATGAAAGAAAAGAATTATCGGAATACGGGCACGACTGTCGCGATCGCAGTTATTATTGGTAATCGAATCGTGATGATTACGCTTGGTGATTCACCGATTTATGTCATCGATCGAAACAACCAGGCAAATCCGATTTATAAAAAAAGTAAGTACGATAACGCGAGTAATGAAGATGCAATTAAACGTGCTAATCAGGAGCTTTTTGCCGAATTACAATCAAGCGGCAAGGCTGGGGATCTTGGAATAGAATCTGAGTTGTTTACGCATGGTTGGGGATTACGAGGCAATTATTACTACTTTCCCAATGGAACTGCGATGCGAGTTTTGTCCGCGTTAGGTCATTCTGATGAGCCGCTTGTTAATACGACCCCTGAGGTTGAGGTTTTTGAACTTCCCGCAGGGGGCGATTATTTTGTTGTTATAGGGAGTGATGGGTTTCTTACATCAGAAGGTGAGGAGCAAAATCTGAAGTCAATTGCCAATGCCATGAAGCCCGGATTATCGGATCAGGAAATGTTTGCGAATTTATTAGCCCGGCACCGCGGAATTCCTTCGGACAATTTGACGATGTATTTGGCAAATATAAGCGAAGTAAACAAAGCGCGCTCTGAAATAAGAAGTTTGGAATTTGCCAATACGGAATCTCTAGACAAACTTCGGCGTATGCTTGCCGGTAATTATATTTTGAACGAGAGGAATAAGATTCGAAACGTTCAAGTTCTTGGCCCCTCGCAGCTGTATTTGTCTACGGTGGAGGATAGTGCTATGGAGCATACAGTGGACCAGACTGTTAATGGCGCTTCACCGACTGCGACTTATTCGGAGTATGGCGTGAAAATTAATATTCTTAAAAGCGAATCTAACGGAGAATGGCGTGTTGTTTCGTCCGACAAATGGCCTGCATATGAAACTAATATTGCACAGGTAGTGAGCCAGAGAAAAGAGGTTGAAGCCAAAGTCGCGGATTGGGTTAAGAACGTTTTTAATGCACAGCCGTTGGCTTTAGAGGATGTTTTGAATGTCATGCAAGCCGGCTTTCAAAATAAAAATTTGCCGGTGAATATTCGCCTGTCGGGTGATAGAGCTCTGGTGACGATTCAAACTGAGCAAAGCTCTGCCGAGTCTTTTTTATTTGAAATAGGCATTGCTAGGGACAAGCAGCAGCAAAATATTTTGCGTGTTAAGTTTGATGGGAGTCCGGATTCAGCAGCTGCCCAGCAGGTTCTTCGGGAAGTTGTTTTCGCGACAGAGGCTTTTGGTTGGTCCAGATTTTATTTCGATGTTCCGGTTAACAAAAAAGAGCCTGGGGCTCAACTTACTTCGAGCATGTTGCTTTTTAAAAAAGCTTTAAAAAGCGAAGTGATTGGTGATCTTTTCTTTTCCTTTCCGGATTCACAATGGGGCTTCCGATCACCGATTTCCATTGAATTCTCAGATTTACACGAAAAGTTTCCGAGCAGGCGTTCGGAAATGCGCGATGAAGAAAAAGTTTGGAAAGATATCCAGGGCTTACCTCAGAAAAAAGTTGTTTCAACGACAGCCACGGAATACCTTGATGATCATGGGCAACTGGAGGGCGTTGAAATTAAGCTTTCGCAAGGAAAAAAACTAAATTTGATTCGTATTTATGGACGTGTTCCTGAGCAATATAGCTTTGAAATTTGGCTTGAGAATACTAATGCCGGCGAAGAAAGCCGGGAGCGAATTGATAATCCGCTTCCGGTTTTGGGAAATAAATACGGTTTTTCTTTTTCTGAGTATGGAGATGTCATGAGTCTTTCATTCTTTTATCTTCTGAATAAAAACTCTCATGGAGATAAGATTCAGGAACAAGGTTATGGGACAGCTATTTTAAATTGGATGCATGATCGTTTTGTTCCGGGGCGGTTTAAACAATTACTGCTTACAACGGATAATCTTAAATTGCTTGGCGCTATATCGAAGGTTTGGGGTGAAAATTATAAACTCATGATGCAAAATCGAGCTGGTTTTGAAGAGGTCAATAATCTTTCTCAGCTTAAGCTTAGTGATAAAGCCTCCTTTGCTTTCATTAATCGTTCTGAGCAGCGCATAGCCGATCTTGTGAGTGAAACCGAGTTTATTGATGGCGCCGATAAATCCAGAATTGATATGGCGATATATTCATTTGAAGTCGGGGAAGGATCGGATCGTCGGAAGTTTTATTATTTCCTTCCAAAAATCAGAGCTCAGCTAATGCATTCCCAAAATGGGCAACTTTCCCATTGGCCGCAGACACCCAAAAAACTGCAATTCAGCAGAAGCGATTTGTTTCGCTATTCCTTTGTTGAATTAGTATGGGATCAAGATGCATCGGGGTGGAGTATGATGGGAGTTCGCATGGGAGATGAATATCTCGGGCCTGGATATCTCAATCAGATGTTGGCAAAAACTCTTCAAATTCAGCCGGTCCGGTTTGTAAACCCGGCGATGCGCAACTTGCCGCTTTTAAAAGTGCTGAATCGTGATTTTGGTTTCAATGTGCCGGATTCTGCTATGGAGGGGAGTTACAGCTTTTTCGCTGTTGATAATGCCAAGGACGCTGATGGACGTACTTTTTTAATTCTCAAAAAGGACCGGGCGTTGTTCTTTGATATGGGCGACAGTACCTCGCGCCAATGGAAATTTGAGTATGTCGATCAATTCCCCGAGACTGCGGCACGGTTTCCTTTCGGAACAAGACTTGAACGAAGCCAAAAAATAACTCCGCTGACTTTTGAGCCCTCGTTAGCGCATCAATTGGTAACGGGAAAGCTGGAGGCCATTGAAAGCTGGATACAGGGAAAACAAAAAGTTGGCGCGCTTTTAGGCTCTGAGCCTAACCGGATTTTGTTTGATTTAAAAAATCCGCTGACCTCGCTGGATTCGATTCGCCTGAGTCAGAATAAACCCGGTTCTGAAAATACCGTCAATCAGCATGCGATTGAAACTGCGCTATTGCGTCAGGTAGAAAAAATTGACAGTGCTTTTAAAGTTTTTCGCGCAGATCCTGTCAGTGGGTTTAAGCCTTTAAAAGCGGCAATTATGGGTGCGCAGGCACTGCAGATTTTTGACGCTGCTTATTTCCGAAACGATACGGAAACTATGGCGGATCTGCAAGAGCTTGTGGAAAAAGCCGTGGCATTAACTCCTGAAGCCATTCCCGATGAGAGCGAACCCGCGGCATACAATCCTGTGCTTCATCAATCGGAAATTTGGATTGTTGAGGATGACGAGTCGATACGTAAATTGTTGACGCGAATTTTTGAAAATGCCCAGGCTTACAAAATACGCGCTTTTTCAAATGGAAAGGAAGCTTCGGATGCTTTTGATCGGGCGACTTCCGATCAAAATGAGCTCCCTGATTTATTAATTACGGATTATCAGATGCCCCAGATGAGCGGCGTTGATCTGCTCAAAAAAATTAATGCGTGGTTGGAAAGAAATCCGGATAAAAAAATTAAACGTATTTTGCAAAGCGGAGGAGGGATTAGATCTGACGGACAACTGGTGAGTTTGAAACAAGCCGTTGCTTCTTTGGCTGATGGTTTTGTGGAGAAGCCTTATTCGGGAGATGTGATTGTTCAAAAAGCCATCGATGTTTTGTCTGCTCGCTCTGAGCAGCGTGTTGCGCCTCAGAGCGTTTCTTTGGAGAGTACGTTGAGTGTTGGAATAACATTGGGATTAGATACTAACTTGATGCGAGACCTTGAGACCCAAGGAGCGGACGGTTCTGTGATGGCTACGGTGATCGCGGGGTTAATTGGCCCTATGGCCCGGGATGCCGGAATTAAGATTTTGGCGGTAATTGCAAAGGCTGTGGCCTCAGGCTTGAAAAACATAACGGATCGTTTCAAGCGTCTTGGTTTCTCTTCCGAATCCAATGAAGTGATTATCGAGCCCCGTTCAACATTGCCTTCGAACACAGAAATTCAGAATCTCAAAATGTTGCGGGAAGCCTATCCTAATCAAATTCATCATTTTGTGCTTATAGGAAAAACCAATGATGAGGCGCGGATATTACAGTCAAAATTAGGCAAAGGATTTAAAGCGACTGCGATTCAAGACGGAATCGATGTGGATCAAAGACTGTTGAAAATTTCCAAAGATTACCAAGCTCAAAAGCTTTTTGTTGCATTTACCGGAAATCAAATTGATTTAGGTGAGGCGCTTGCGGCTAATCAAGTTCCGGTATTTGCTTATAACAATAAACAAGTTGAGAAGCACGTGGCTCGTTATATTGTTACGCGCCAGCTTGTGGTGAAGGCTCATAGCTCTGGGGAGAATGTTTTAGGGGAAGAAGATGGCGTTACTAAATCGAAAAACAGCCCTTTTTATATTATTCAAATTCAATTCCTTCAAAAATTGGTTAGCGAGCTTCTTTCCAACCATT